>NZ_JBSGEZ010000105.1:0-16399 GCF_053603155.1 Nocardia sp. NPDC004260
CACCCAGCATGCGCGGCGCCAACACCGGCTTCGCGGTCTCCCCCGACATCCACCAAGCCCTCACCGACCTCGCCCGCGCCCACAACTGCACCCTGCGGGAGCTGCGCAGGCCGGGCAGGCTCTTTGCCGCGGCAGCTCTGAAGATCGCGGGCAGCGCTGAATCGGCTGGGCGGCAGCGGTTCTCGGCACGCGAGCGAGACTGCCGACCCTTCCAGTAAATTGCGTGATTTGCGTTAAATGCGTACGATCCCAAGTGCAGAGTTTGTCGAGTGTGCCGCGCCTTCCGGCGAGGTCACCGGAGAGGAAGAGGCACGATGAGGTTCTTCTTGGGTTCGCACCGGCCTGCGTGGCTGGCGCGGATGGGGATTCCGTTGTTCGTCTCGGATCGGACGTTGCGCCGGTGTGCTCGGCTGCCGCGGGCGCTGGCTCCGTGGTCGCTGGATTCCGGTGGTGCATTCACCGAGCTACAGCGGTATGGCAGTTGGGATTTCGGGCCCTCGCCCGCGGAGTACGTCGATCGGGTGCGGGGCTATCGGGACGAGGTCGGGCAGTTGGCACTGGTCGCGCCCGCCGATTGGATGTGCGAGCCGTGGGTGCGTCTGGGCGGGGTGGTGGACGGAGTCGAGTTCGCGGGTACCGGCCTGAGCGTGGTGGAGCACCAGTGGCGGACGGTGGAGAACTTCTGCGAATTGCGTTCTCTGGCACCGGAGCTGCCGATCATGCCGGTGATCCAAGGGTGGTCGGTCGCCGATTACGTGCGGTGCGTGGAGATGTATGCCTGTTCGGGGGTGGATCTGGCGAGCGAGGCGCGGGTGGGGCTGGGTTCGGTGTGTCGGCGGCAGGGCACGCAGGAGGCCGCGGAGATCGTCGCGGCGGTGGTGGAGGCGGTGCCGGGGATCGCGCTGCATGCATTCGGGGTCAAGCAGGAGGGTTTGCGCCGGTATGGGGATTGGCTGGCCTCGGCGGACAGTCTCGCGTGGTCGTTTTCGGCGAGGTATTCGCCGCCGCTGGCGCGGTGCTCGCATAGGCGGTGTGTGAATTGTCCGTGGTACGCGCTGGAGTGGCGGTCGCGGCTGCTGGCGTCGCTGCCGAAGGCCGGGCCCGGGATTCAGGTGGGGTTGTTCGGATCGGCCGATCCGGGTGAGCAGAATGCGCGTCCGGGCGCTGTGAGCGTGGGAAGCGAGGTGTCGGGCAATGGTGATGGTTACCGGCTCATGGCGTGATGGCGGTGAGCGTGTGGGGGATCGAGAGCTTCGCGCCGTTCGCGGGGAAGTCGTGGCGCCGTTGGGCTACACGGTGGTGGTCCTCTTGCGGGAGGACGACGGGTCGGTGTTCGACGATTCGATGTCCTTCACGATGCTGAGCGAGGGCTTCGGTATTCCGGCGATGGGGGAGGTGCTGATGTTCGACGCCGAGGACGGCCGCGGGTTGCGGCTGGTGGTGACCGAGGTGTGTCACCGGTTCCGCGGCGCCCCGCCGCTGCGGGAGGTGGAGGTGATCGGTGAGCCGGCGAGCGCGATGGATGTCGCGACGGCGGTGGGGTTGCTCGGGGGTGGTCTGGCGGAGTGGGCAGCGCAGTTCCCGATGGTCGAGCTGCCGGTATTCGGTCCGGAGATGTTCGACGAGAGACGGAGGTGAGGTCGATGCCACGCATGTCGATGCTGGTCGCGGAAACCCGCGGGCCCGTGACGTGGCCGATGGTGGGGTTGCTCGAGGCGGTGCGTGATATGCGTAAGATGCATGACGTGTCTGAGCTGCGCCTGATCGATATCACCGAGCTGCGGAGAAAGCTGGCCGAGCAGGTGAAGAAGACCTACGAAGACGATGCCATCACCATCGTGGCGTGGTTCGACCAGCCCGGCGGGGTGTTGATGCCCATGGAGTCCTGGCATCTGGGGCAGCAGCGTCAGCCGGTGGACGAGATGCTGGTGGAGCGGATCGGCACGCGCGCCGGTCGGGACAAGCTTCGGGTACTCAAGGACGAGCTGCGGCGAGGCAAGCACACGATCATGACGATCTGGAGTGATGACCGGGCGGCGTTCGCCCCGTACGACTGGGCGCGGCGCGCGTTCCCCGAATGGGATCTGCCGGAGGTTCTGAAGGAGCCGCCGGCGGATAAGCGGCCGTCGAAGGACTGTGTGCAGGTGGTGTACCGCAAGTCGACCACGGCGCGGGATCTGCTGGCCGAGTTCGCCGATGCGCCGGATCCGCAGTGGGAGGTGGATCGGCGGCTCTCGGGTGGTCCTGGACGGATTCCGTCGGATCGGCGGGCCTGGCTGCGCGGGGTGGTGTATGTCGAGGACGGTGTGGTCGCTCGGGTGCGGGCGTTGGATCCGAAGGGCGCGTGGGAGGACGCGACCGACAACGACAAGGTGAGCCTGGCACCGGTGTCGGCTCCGCTGACGCGCGAGCAGGTCGAGCAGCGATTGCCGGGCTTGAGGATGTTCCCGGGAGATCAGCGGCTGGCGCCGCAGGGCGCGCCGCGCGAGTATGTCGATCTGTAGTCGTCGCGGCAGACCCCGGCTGCTGGGTGGGGAAGGGAGCGGTCGCGGGCCGTCTCCGCGGTAGTCACTGAAGGCGCCTTCGCGTAGGGGCCGTGGAGTTAGTTGGTCGTTTTGTGCGAGCGAGGACGTCACGCTGTGCGGGTATGAACCAGGTGCGGTCCCGAGTCAGTTGGGCGAGCGGCCGCGCGAACCCCGTACGTAGCAAGCAGTTCTGATGCGGAATGGTCATCGACTCGGTGGTAGCCGAAGGACAGCAGAGCGGTACGAATTTCGTCGGCGGTGAAGTATGTCTTCCACGGCTCTCCCGCGGCGGCGACCAGTGCGGCGCGATTGTGGAGTTGCCCGCTTGTGGGGTCGTCGGGTGAGGCGAGGGGGTAGAAGTAGTCGAAGACCAATTCCGAGGGGCCGTCGGCGATGTAGCGGAGGGTGTCGTCGACCGATTGCCTTGTCAGGTACACAGCGACACCGAGCCAGATGAACAGTGTGCGGCGGGTGCGGTCGAGGCCTGCTTCTGCCAGTGCGTCCGCGAGGGTGGATTGTTCGAAGTCGACCGGCACGAAGGTGAGCGACGCGGGGATCGGGATGTCGGCGTGGGCGAGCCGGTGGCGCTTGTAGTCCTGGGTGTCGGGGTGGTCGACTTCGAAGAACCGTACGTGGGTGCTGGTGTGGCGGTAGGCGGTGGTGTCGAGTCCGGCGCCGAGGATCACGACCTGGTCGGTTCCTGCGGCGGTGGCGGCGGCGATGGTGTCGTCGGCGTAGCGGGAGCGCGCCGCGATGAACAGCCTCCGCTGACGCACGAGTTCTGCGGATTGACCTTCATCGAAGCCCGCGGAGACCCAAGCGGATTGGTCGAGGATCCGCAGCGCCAGTGGATCGGTGAAGATCCGCGGCTGATCGATTACCTGGTGGCGGGCCCTGGCGGTGGCTACGAACAGCGCAGTCTTGCTCGGTTGTCCGGTGTGCATTCCGGTCACCTTCTCCTCGGTTGAGAACCTTGCGGCTGGGTCGGCGGAGTCCCGCTCGAGTTGGGCACGGTGAACACCACCGGCAGCGCCATGGGAGCTCGGTGGAAGAAGCCCGTCCGCCAGGTGAGCTGGTCGGCGGGGACGGCGAGCTTGATGTCGGGGGCCAGGTCGAGCAGGTAGTCGATCGCGTCCTGCGCGATCTGGTAGGCCATCGTGCGGGCCGGGCATGCGTGCGGGCCGGCGCTGAAGGCGAGATGGGACCGGTTGCCGGTGCGGTCGCCCTTGGTGACCGGATCGGCGTTGCAGGCGGCGATGCTGATGACGACGGGCTGGTGCGCGGGCAGCCAGGTGTTGCCGATCAGCATCGGCTGCCGCGGGTAGGTGGTGCAGAAGTTGGCCATCGGCGGGTTGTTGAACAGCACCTCGTCGAGGGCATCGCGGGTGGATAGGCTTCCGCTGAGCAGGCTGCCGCCGAATCGGTCGTCGGTGAGCATCAGCAGCAGGGTGTTGAGAATCAGGTTGCGCGCGGCTTCGATGCCCGCGCCGTAAAAGCTCATCACCTGGGCCACGACTTCGCTGTCGCCCAGGTTGTTGCGATGCTCGATCAGCCGCGTGGTCATGTCGTCGCCGGGCTGTGCGCGCTTGTGTCGCACCAGATCGCTCAGCGCTGTGGTGAGCATTTCCATGCCCGGCTCTGATTCAGAGGTGCTGTTGAAGCGTGCGGCCATGCCAGCGGCGACCCGCTGCCCGATGTCGTCCGGGCAGCCGAGTGCCTGGTTGAGCACGGCGAATACGAGCGGGAACGCATACTGGCTCCCGAGTTCGGCGCGGCCTGTGGTGATCCAACTCTCGACCAGTGGGGTGGCGAGCTTTTCGACGGTGTCATGCAGTGCGTGCAGGTCGACCTTGTCGATGGCTGCGGCGGATACCTGGCGGTACCGGGTGTGCTCGTGTCCGTCGGTGTAGCGGGCGGCGGGATACCACTCCATCATGGGCCGCAGCGGGGAGTGGTCGGGGACGGTCTGTTGCCAGGCACGCGGATCGTGCAGGAAGTGGTCGGGGTCGTTGAGGATGCGCACAGCGGTGGCGTGGTCGAGCACGAGGGTGCCGGGTATGCCGGGCGCCAGCTCGACCGGTGCCAGCGGCCCGTACTTCTGCCGCATCGCTTCGTACGCCGCGTGCGGGTCGCGGGTGAACGCTTCGGCGTAGAGCGGAAAACGGTCGCCGTCGTCCGTGTCGACAGGAGACCCATGGACGGGACAGCTCAATATAATTCCCCTTTTTAGACAGCGCCTCGGACGCGTACGTGCCTGTATTCGGTCTCGTCGCTCTCGTGATGCCATTGTTTCGGCAGCAGCACAGGACTGTGCCACACCCATCGACGCTGCCGGAATAGGCGACTACTCAAAAAGTACCCATAACAAGCGGATTCGTTTTCGTGTCGCTTCACACCAGGGTCGACAACCGCTCGATAGGGAAGAACTGAACAACAAATGCCGATTGAAAGCCCTGCGTGCTGCGCTTTCGGGGCGTCAGAACCTCGATGAGGACAGAATCGGTCGGCCCGCTTCCAACACCGGCGAGGCAAGCAATACCCATAAGCCGCTACAGGCATGGGTATCTACCCATGAACTACCCATGCGCTACCCACTCACGGCGTAGGACGGTGCTGGTGACAATTGTTCGGATACCGTTTGGCCTCTTTGGGGTTATAGTCACTGTGTGACCAGACCCGGGGTGGGGAGCGAAGTTCCGGCACAGGGCCAGCAGATCGTCGGACGCGAAGAGGACCTGGCCCTGATCAGCAGTCTGTTGAAGGCCCGATCCGATCGGATGATCACCCTGGTGGGCCCGGGGGGCATCGGGAAAAGCCGGCTGGGGGCCGAGGCCGCCCGCGAGGCGCGTGCTCGTGGTGTTCAGGTGCACTGGGTGCGCCTGGCACGACTGCCCAAGGATGCGGATTACGCGGCAGTGGAGCGGGAAGTCGCGTCGGCGGTGGTCAGAAACGACTACTCCCACCGAGATACGTGGCAAGCGCTGGTCGACACGCTCGACCAAACAGAGAAGTCCGGTCGCCCTCGGCCCGTTGTCCTTGTGCTGGACAACTGCGAACACGTTCTCAGCGGTCTGCAGCTGTTGATTCCGGCTCTGCTGGATACGATCCCGGAGCTGATCATCATGGCTACCAGCACCGGACCGACCGGCTGGACCGATGAGCGCCTGGTCCCGGTGCGCCAACTGCGCGAAGCCGACGCAGTGACACTGTTCAAGTTGCGCGCCGAGCGCAGCGGCTGTGCGCCGATCGCGCCGGACGAAGAAGGGATGGTGGCCGAGATTTGCGCCCATGTCGGCCGCAATCCGCTGTTCATTCAATTGGCGGCTGCCCGGCTGCGACACCAATCACTGGTGAGCCTGCGTGCCGAGGTCACCGGGCGGGCAGACGACAAGCGGATGGAGTGGACAGCCGGTGCGAGGGCCGCAGTCGAGGACCGTCATCTCGGCATCACCAACGTCATCGCCTGGTCGCATGGACTGTTGTCGGAGCGGGAAAAGCTGCTCTGGGAACGAATGTCGGTGTTTGCCGCAGGAGGCGATACCGAAGGCGACACCGCCAGCACCGCGCAGGTAGGGGCGGAGCTCGAGGCGATCGTAGCCATCTGCGGTGACGAGCAGCAGGCCGACGCCGACGAGCAGGTAACGCTGCCCCGCCGCGAGATCAAAATGCTCCTGGAGGGGCTGGTCGAGAAGTCGCTGGTCACCAACCACATCACCTCCACCACCGTGCGGTACTCGATGGTGGAGAGCCTGCGGCTGTTCGCGCGAGACCGGCTCACAGAGCGCGGCGCGGACGAGCGGTGTCGCCTGTCGCGCCGGCACCTGCACTACTACCGGGATCAGGTCGGCGATGCAGCGCGCCATTGGTTCGGCCCGGCTGAGCGCCAGCTGCTGGACTGGGCCACCGCGGCGTGGGGCAACATCGTCACTGCGATCGAGACCAGCATCGATTCGGGGGAGGCCGACGCGGGCCTGGAAATCTGCATCGGACTGATCCAACTGCGGCTGCCCTTCTTCTTCGGTTCGATCCGCGAGTTCCGGCGGTGGACCGAGCGGTGTCTGGACGCGAGCGCGAAGTTGACACCGCAGCCGGAAGACCGGCAGCTGGCGGCGAAATCCGCACTCGCGTGGATGCTCGTACGGCAGGGACAAAGCGACGACGCAACACGCCTGCTCGCCGAATGCATCACCGCCTGTGTCCCGGACGCCGGGAACTGGCGGAGCGATCCCGCATCCGTCGAGGGACTGCCCGCCATCCTCGACTTGGCCTTGGGGACGCTGAGTTTCATGTCCGCCCGCGATCCTTCGGCCGTCGATGTGCTGTTGCGGTCACGTGGAAAGTTCCACGAGGACGGAAACCACGGCGCTGCTGTCCTTGCCGGGATGTTCGCCGGCTTGGCCGCGGCCACGCTCGACGAGACCGGGAAGCGCGCTTGTGAGATCTCCACCGACACAGTGGAGCGCTCACGGCAATCGAAAGCGCCGTGGGTGGAGTCCTGGGCGTTGCTGGCCTTGGCCGTTACGCGGCTCCGGCATGGGGATCCCGCCGAGGCAGCAGAGATACTGCGCGGCACGCTCGCGCTGCAAATGGAGGTGGGTGATCAGTGGGGCGCAGCATGGTCGGTCGAGCTGCGGTGCTGGGCTCTGGCGGCGATGATCAACGTCGGCACCACCGACCGTGAGCGAGTCGCGACCGAACTGGCCTACCTCGCAGGCGGACTCAAAACGCTCCGGTCCAGACTGGGCGTCGATATCGACGCCATGGGAACCTTCGCGGACCAATGCCATGAGGCGACCAAAACCGCCCGGGGAGTACTCGGCGATGTCACCTTCATCGCCCGGATGAACCGAGGCGCCCAACAACTGGACCCGGCCACCCACGATGTGCACCTGCTGGCACTGGGTGAACTGACCCTCGACCCAGACCCCACGGATTCGAAGTCCGTCACCGATCCGGCAGCGGCGCCCTGGGACAGTCTGACTCGGGCAGAGAAGGAAGTCGCACGTTTGGTCGCAGCCAATTGGCAAAATGCCCGAATCGCCCGAAGCCTCGACAAGTCGGTGCGCACCGTGGAAAAACAGGTAGCGGCCATACTCGACAAATTGGGCGTCTCCTCGCGAAGCCACGTGCACGAATATGTCCCCGCACAGCACAAGCCCCGTCCGGAGCAGGTCGGCATGCCGTACGCGGTCAGGCGCCCCAGCGCCCGGCGTTCGAGGTAATAATTCGGGCCCCTCGGCGCGTATCTACTCACTCGGGTGACGCCCCTGCGGGGGCTTCGTGCACATCGCGAGGCTCGATGACATGTGCACCCCTGCTTCGGTATTCGCCGTGGCGCCGATAAATTCCCCTGACGCCGTCGATCATCTGCGTGCAGCCGCAGCTGCAGCTCTGACGATTGGGGATTACACCGACGTTCATTGGCCGATCTGCGGCTCCAGATCGGATTTCGTGCCGTCGCTCGGTCCGTGGCCGGGCCATTATGTCTTCATCGCCACGAAGTTGGCATCAGCAGGCAGGCCGGTTCCACCGAATACTCAATATACCCATGCCCGCTAGCTGATCGACCGCGGCGGTTGCGGGGCTGCCACCGCGATACACGAATTTTGGGCACTTTGACCGCCCTGTCCGCGACCCAAAAGACCAGGTTGACGGGGTGATACATGCGGCATGGGTGAATTGCGGGTGGGTGGCTTTTGGGTAGCGCGTGGGTATTCGCCTATTCCGAATCGATCGGGACTATGTGACAGTCGTGTCCTCACGGCAAGGCCATCTCCAGCAGGAACTCGCAATCAGGATGATGTAGTACAGGCTTTTCACTTTCGACGACTAGATGAACCTCCGAACCGGTTGCTCACCGCATCTCCGGTAGTCCGGCATGGCACGAAGGAATTTCCATGTCTCAATCCCTCACTTCGCCTGATCTGGTCTACATTGTAGGCGCTGGCCCCACCGGATTGACCCTCGCCAACGAATTGGCGTCTCGCGGGGTGCCATGCCGCCTGTTCGACAAGAGGTCCGGCCACGCCGAAACCTCCCGCGCGTTCACGATTCAGCCTCGAACCGGAGAGGGTTACGCGCGTGGAAGCGGAAGGTGCATGGAGCATCTTCTCGCTGTCGGCAAGAAGCACCGAGGCTTGGCGTTCCACCTCCGTGGCGTCGAGGACGTCGAATACTTGGATTTCACCGAGCTGGAGGATCGGTACGCGACTCCGTTTCCGCACATCCTCATCGTCGAGCAGAACGACACCGAGGCCGTGCTGCGGGAGGAGTTCGCCAGGCTCGGCGGTGTTATCGAGTGGAATACCGAACTGGTGGACCTCTCGACCGACGGCGACGGCCGGATCACCGCGGTCCTGCACCACACCGACAGCAGCGGCAGCGGTCTGGAGGTGGTTCACCCCGACTGGCTGGTGGGCTGCGACGGGGTGAACAGCACCGTCCGGGAGCTGGCCGGGTTCGGCTTCGAGGGTACCGACTACACCGGCATGCGGTTCCGGATGATGGACGTCGAGGTGTCTAATCCCTACCCCGGCAGCAAGAAGTGGATCGACTACTGGATCGACCCCAACCACATGCTGCTCACCACGGCGCTGCCGAGCGGGTACCGCGTCCTGATCAGCGATATGCGCGACGCTCCTCGGGCTGAAGCCCAACCCGATCCCATTGCCGCACGCGATTCGTTCCAGCCGGTGGTCTCTTCCTGGTTGCCCGATACGCGCCTCGGCGTTCCCAAGTGGTGCACCGAGTTCGACATCTGGAGGAGGACCGCGAGCGGATATCGCCGCGGCCGGATCCTGCTGGCCGGCGATTCCGCGCACATCTATAGCCCCGCGGCCGGGATGGGGATGAACACCTGCATCCAGGACGCGTTCAACCTCGGCTGGAAACTGGCGGCCGTGGCCACCGGTCGCGCCTCGGCAGCGCTGCTGGACACCTACCAGGATCAACGGCTTCCGATCGCCGGTCAGGTGGGCGAGGCCAGCCACCTGCTGCATCTGATCATGATGGCGCACGGGAATTCGATCGACGCCCGTCGCGAGATCCTTGCGCGGCCCGGATTCCACGGTGAGGCGGCCGCTCTGATCGCTGGGTTGACCTACCACTACCGCGGCCTGATCGCGCAGCCGCCGGGGTTGACACCCATCCTCGGCGGTCTCACCCCGGGGGACCGGGCGCCCGACGCGCGCATCACTTCGACGACGAGCGTGCACAACCTGCTGGCTCACCCAGGCTCCACCTTGCTCGTGCTGCAGTCCGACCCGGATTCCACGGTGGGCGCCGATGTCGTCGCGGCCGCCGCGCCCCTCCGCGATCTGGTCCGGACTACTGTGATCACCCCGCCAGGGACGACTGCTCCGCCGTGTGGTCTGACAGCGCAGGACTCGCAGGTCTTCGACCGCTACGGCCATCCCCATGAGGACACGCTGTGTCTGGTCCTGCCCGACGGATACATCGGCATGCGGGGTCTGGCGTCCGATCGGAAGACGCTGCGCACCACACTCGAGGCGGCGGTGTTGACATGATCTCCGATATCCGGCGCCGTGCGCCTTCCTCTGGTGCGTTGTTGCTCGCCGGCAGAGCCGAAGGATGTCGTTCACCCATCGAAGGCAGTTGCCGCGACGAGCGGGCGGTCGAGCCGATTCTGTCCGAGTACACGGCATGGGGACCGTTGCCGTTGAGCACGCTGGCGGCCCGGCGCGCTCACCCGGTGGTCATCGGCCTGCTGCGCTCGGATCGGCACGGCTTCAGGAATCGGGAGCTCGCGCGTGGTGTCGAGGAGGCGGAGGAGCGGGCGATGCGACTGATGGCCGACCGGAATCGGTGGCGGATGGTGACTGTGTTGCGTCTGCCGCTACCCAGCGGTGAGATCGCCGACCCGATCGAGCATCTGCTGGCGCAGGTGCGTGACCGTGGCGCCGACGCGGTGGCGGTGTCCAACCGTATGTATCTGACCGATCTGCGCGGACGCGACTGCTTGGAGAGGGTGCGCCGGGAGTGCTTCGTCGCGACGAGCTGCCCAGAGCAACTGTGGCCCTGCACCGGCGGTGTGGCAGCGGTTGCTCCGAGGTCGTAGTCATGCTCGCCCCATGCAGCCGCTCGACACCGCGACAGCGACCTCGCCACCGGCGTGCTGGACGGTGGTGATCGCGGATGTCTGGATGGGAAACGGTGTGCATGGGTGCCGCGGCAATCAGCCCTGGGCTCGCCACGCTCGCTGGTATGGCATCGACCAGGCATGGTGCGGCGCGCGAGGGCTTCGAGGTTGCGGGGCTTTCTGCGCGGCTACGACGGCGGCCGTCGACACGTTCGCGACTGGAGTCGCTTGCCAGCACTTTGCAGCTGCGAAATGGTTGGGACGTCGAAGAACTCGTCTCCTCGGTGGAGCGGATCCGTGGGCGCAGGATCGTGCGAGCACCACTGCCCGATAGTGCGCCGGTCGGATTATGCGGGTTGTGGCTGGCCGGTGAGGCTGACGACGTTGTGCTGTTTCGCCCCTCATCGGATCCGTTGATGGAGCGTCACGTGGTCGCTCATGAACTTGCTCATATGCTGCTCGAGCACGGGCGCAAGACCTCACCGGGAGAGCTGGCGACGTTGCTGGTCGGTCTGGACGTGGGCCGTGGGCTCGGATCGAATGCGTCGATGGTGCAGACGGCTCGCGGGGCCAGCGCCTACGACGATGACCGTGAATACGAAGCGGAGCTTCTGGCGACTTTGATCGAGACCGGAGGCCGCAGGAAAGGCATCCTGCGGCGTTATCGCACAGCGTCGGCGTTCTGATGTGGAGGCGGCTCGCCGATTGGCTGCTGGTCCTGTCGGTGGGGCGCGCGATGCTGCAGCTGCTGCGCCTGGATAAGGAATCCCGTGCGCTGCGCCGCCTGGATCCGGTATGGCGGGACTTGACCGCGGCGACGCCTGGAGTCGTGTTGACCTTGCGCCCCGGCGACCGGCGCGGCGCATCGACCGCTGAACGCCTGCATCGGCGCCGAGTGGAGATTCTGGATGCGGCGTCGATCGTCGGCCGATGGGCGGCGCCCTTGCCGGATGTCCTCGATCAGCTGATCGAGGACAGCGAACTGCCCGAATGCGATCAAGAGGCGTTGCGTAGCGTGCTGGAGCTTGCGTGCGCGGCGTGGCGGCTGGCCGCGATCGGAGGAGCGCACCGGGCGGGGGACCTGCCCCTGAGCCACTATCGCGTACCGGAGCTGAAAACGCTTGTACGGCTGTGGCAAACGGCGCGAGACCTGGCCGATCGCGCCTACGAGCCGGAAAGCGCATCGACAAGCCTCGATGCTGTGCATTTCAGGCACTCTGGCTGAACGACACCTGATCTTCGACTCCCGGACGGCCACCGGACCCGCTACGCCGGTTGAACCGGTTCGGCGTGTAGCGGTGCAGCCCCCTGGGTGTGCGGTGGTCGTCCGCGGCAGCGACAGAAGAAGCTCGGGTGGAGTTCGCCGAGGCGGCCGGGGGAGGATGGATCGGCCGGTTGTCGACGGGCTGCTCGGATGTGCCGACCGATCGCCGCGCTGGGTTGCGGGCTATGGTGCGCGGATCGACGGTGTGGTGGTGTCGGCGCGAGGTCGACCTGGACCGGCGAATGCGTCGAGGTGGTGTGCCTGGGCGCGGCAAGTCCCCTTGCTGTCGGCCCGTCGAGCCAGGCTCGGGGATGGGGCGAGGTGTCGTTGCCGAATCGCCGCGAGAGTATGTGGACTTGTGATGTGACGGCCGCGGCCGGCTGCAGCCGGTGCATAGTGGTGAGCAGGTAGTGTGCGGTGAGGATGGCCTCAGACAGGCAGGGGTTGGCAGCGATGTCCAGGTCTTTCAAGGCGGTCGTGTTCAATGTGGTCGGTTCATTGGCGGACATGAGTCTGTATGCCGATGTGCTCGATTCGGGTCGGGATGCGCGGGCTTGGGAGGCGTTCTTCGCCCGGATTCCGGACGCGAAGGTGGTCGAAGCCCATCGGGATCTGGTGTGGGCGGTGGCGGATCTGGGCTATTCGCCTGTCTATTCGTCAATGTGTCCGATGTTCACGGCGGCGGACACACGGGGCTGGCTGACGGTGCACGAGTTCCCGGAGGGACCGGTGCTGTTTCGGCGCGGCGGCGATCGGTCGGCGGCGCCGCGGATCAAGCGGGGACACTGCGCAGCGGTGACGCTGCAAGGCCAGCGGTGGCTGCGCGGGTTCGTCGACCACGATCTGGATGTGGTGCGCTATCTGCGGAATCAGAAGATCCCCAGCCACACCTTCGAATACCCGCTAGGCCTGCGGATCGGGGAATTACGCGCCGAACTCGAGGAACGCGCCTTCGACGTCCGGCCTTCGACGAATCCTTATCGCGGCTGCGTCAGTGCGTAGTCGGCGGCCGCCGAAGACGGCTGGTTCGGCGTGAGGCGCGGCCAGGAACTTCCGATAAGTTTCCTTTGACATTCCAATCGGAGTCCAATAGATTTCTTCTGAGCGGCTTGGTCTCGGTCCGCCGAGGGCGGGCACCTTGCCGGGAGGGAGAGAGTGGTGAACGCACGGCGTCGAGTCGGCGGTGGGGCCGTGGACTTCTGATTCGTCCCTCGAGTGCTCCGACGTGCTGCCGAATCAGCGGTCCCTTGCGTGTGCCACTGCGTTCTGCTGCGCGGTAAGTGGGCGCGGCCAGAACGGCTCGTCCGCTCGTAGTAGCCGGAATTTCTCAGGAAAGAAATGTGATGATGTCTGTGGCTCGAAAGCTGTCCATTGCCCTGCTCGCTGGAGCTGCGTCCGTGGCCGTCGTCGGCGGCGGAGCGGCGCATGCGGAGGGCAATCAGTTCGGGGCGATCGCTGTGGAGAAGTCTCCTACCCCGTTTGGTGCGACGATCTTCTACGGATCGCATGGCCCCACCCCCGAAATCGCCAGGGAGGCCGCGGCTTCCAGGTGCGGCTCGGAGTCGGGCAACCCCGAAGCGGTATGCGATCTGATCACGTGGTCCAACGCGTGCGTAGCGGCTGCTACGCGGGGTGTGGATCTGCAGTGGGCCGAGGGGCCGAATCGCGACGTCGCCATTGCGAACGCGTTGGGTCTGTCCAACGCGGTCGGTGCTACCGGCAGTGCTATCCCGCTTCCTGCGGCGATCAGTTACGTCGCCTGCACTCCGAGTGTGGAGTGACAGACCGAATCGAGCACTGTCGCTGCTCGCGTGAGGTCCGGCTGCCGATTTTGCCGGGCAGTAGATCGGTTGTGGTCGCGCGGCCGTAGTGATTGCGGCGAGGGCGCGGCACGGTGAACTTCGTTTCTGCGTCGGCGCCCCGTGGGTCGAATCGAACCGCGGGGCGCTGCGTCGGTTTCAGAAGCGGGAGGGGCACGAGTGTGGGCGTGGAGCAGAACGGTCGCCGAGTACGCCGCGGTGGCGGCGTTGACCCGTCGGCGTGTCGTCGACGGTGCTGAGCCGAAGTACAGCGAGGCCGCAGACGCGGAATGGTCAGCTGATCCGGACGCTGATGGTTCGTTCGATATGAAGTAGTCCAGTTATGCAGAAGCCAACGCCTATTGGTTCTGCTGAGCGGCAGATCGGTGATGTGCGGCGCGCGTTGCTCGATGCGGCGGCGTTCGGCAAGGTGATCTCGCCTGATCAGCTCGAACACATGGCGGGCAAGCTCTTGACGGCGCTGAAGGCCCTCCAGCTTGCCGCATCGCACACGGACTCGGATCAGTGAGGATGTGATGGTCTGGCGCGGTGCCGCGGTCACACCTCACCTCGAGGCTTGTTCGGCCGGCAGCCAGGGGTCGGATACGGGCCGGGATCATGCGATATCGAACAGCGTTGGGTTGATAGAGCCGGATTGCTGAGGTCGGTCGCCACTGGCGTGGTCAGGTTGCGCCTGCTCTGCGGCGACGAGGTTGGCGATGATGTGGTCGGCTGCGGCACGGGTGGCGGGGTCGGTGTCGACGCCCCATCGCTGGCGCAGCGTCCGGATTTCGTCGAGGACCGAGCTTGGGTCGGGTTCGGCGATGATCTGTTTGACGCGGGCCGGGCTCACGTCCATGAGGGCGGCTATGGCGCGGACAGTCATGCCGTCGCGGTGGGCGTGCCGAATGCTGAGGTCATGCTCGAGGACAGCGACTGCGTCCCGGAACCGCCAGAGCGCCAGGCGCTGGGCGGCACGAGCGATCGCGTCGGGTTTTCTGGACACTGTGGCCCTCCGAGGTGCGGCGGTTCGGGTGGCGTGCCCGGCGAGTGAAGCCAAGACGCGTTGGCGCCAGTGAAAGGCCCAGCGGATGCAATTGGTGCAGGTCTTGTGGCCGGTGCAGCCGGGCAGCAGGATGCGTCGTATCCTGGCGCCGTCGGACCAGCCCATGCTGTCGGACGATGTCAGGAGCGAGCCGTAGCGGCCTAGGCCTGCGGTTTTGATTCCGTAACCGTGGAGCCTGATTCCTGGTACGGCCTCGGTGATCGCGGCGATGATCTCGGCGGCTTCGATGGTGCTCTGGCGGCGACACACACTGCCCACGGCGACAGTGGGTTCGGCGGCCAGATCGATGCCCGCTTTGTCGTAGAGGTCGATGCACCGCTCATATTCGGTGCGGCGGTAGCCCTGAATTGTCGGAATGAATGGCAGATCCGGAGCGAGCGATCGTAGGTCGATGAGGTTGCCGACGGTGCGGTGCAGGTGTTCCTCGGTGGATAGTCCGGTGCCGGCGAAGTGGACCCGACCGACCTGGCCGCCGTGGATGATCCATGGCTCGACCATCCAGTCCATCGGGGCGGCCCAGACGATCCCGATCTCCTCGACGTAGCGGCGCACCCGCTCGACGTACCCGCGCGCTGTGGTGGAGACCCAGCCGCCGTGCTTCTGCAACTCGCTGAAGGCACCGGAGTCGATGGCGACTTCGCCGAGCGCACGCGGCAGAGTTTTGCGTTTGCGCAAGCGGACGTCGCTGATGAACAGGGGCTCGGCGGTGAGGGTGGCCCAATGCGGCTGGTGAACTCCGAGAAAGAATTTCATCGTGTGGCCGTCCATGTTCTTCGAGCCCGGATCACGAGGCTTGCGGCGATGACGCCGTAGGCTTTGCCCAGCACCTGCCCGGGTAGCAGTGCTATCGATCCGAATGCGATCTGCAGGAACAGCACTGAATCGAGCAGCGCGCCGGCGATGCCGCCGAGTAGCACCGCGCGCGTCCAGCGTGGTGCGAGCCAGGTGAACACGAGGAAGTCGATGAACTCGCTGATGGCGAACGCGACCGCTGATGCTGTTGCGACTGCCGGGCTTGCTACTGCGTAGGAGACGACGGCGCCGATCACCAGGACCGTCAGTGCGGTGGGTATTCCCCATAGCCATTGCACTGCGTCGCGTAGCACCAGCGCCGGGCCGAGCAGGAGTACTCCCGCTGGCGCTTGCAGGCCGAATCCGGCGTTCACCGTCCCGACTTGCTCGATCAACCAGTTGACGACAACGACCGACCCGAGATAGGCAGCGAGGACACCGAGTGCAGATGCGGTTCGTTTGGGAGGCAGGACAGGGGCGCGAGCGGTTGTGCGGTGCCGGAGTGGTTGGTCGGCCATTACCGTGCTCTGCCTGATACCGGATACCTGGTCAGATCGCGATCTGCGGCAGGTTCGACGGCGCGGTTGACTCCGAGGGCTTCGGTTCGCCGGTGCCTGCGTCCTCGCCCATCTCCTCGGCGATGCGCATCGCCTCTTCGATGAGCGTCTCCACGATCTGCGCCTCCGGGACGGTCTTGATGACCTCGCCCTTGACGAAGATCTGGCCCTTGCCGTTGCCGGAGGCCACACCCAGATCCGCCTCGCGCGCCTCGCCGGGACCGTTCACGACACAGCCCATCACGGCCACCCGCAGCGGCACCGCCATGCCCTCCAGGCCCGCGGTCACCTCGTTGGC
>NZ_JBSGEZ010000106.1:0-15896 GCF_053603155.1 Nocardia sp. NPDC004260
CGCCTGCCCCGGGCTGGGGAATTACGTGAACACGGCCCTGGCCGATTACGTGAACGAGAACCTGGATCTGGTGGGGAATTTCATGAACGCCGACAGCCAGAGCACGCCGGCAAACGAGCCGCCCTCATCGCCCACTACAGTGCAGCAGAAATAGCGACTCGAATTGCCACCTTTCTCGAACATGCAGGCGTCGACACTGAAATCGGCGAAAGCTTCTCGGGAATCAGAGAAACGGCAAGGTACTGGCTCGATACCCACCGAAGGAATCGGACTGCGCTGCTAGACGATTTGAGCGCGTTCGCGCCTCCCCCGACGCAACCACTACCCGTCGACGGGTTGTGGTCCTTGGCCGACCTCGGGTCTTTCCTCAAAGTGACCCACTATGACGACCGCAGTGACAGTTCGGCTGGACAGACCGGCTCCGCCGCCATACGGCGCGACGCGCTGGCTGCTATCGCCGACGCCTACGGTCTCGACAAAACCGCGATCGCGCAGCAAGCGCGATATATCCGGGCAGTCGGCGCAGCGGAGGGCGAGCGCGCAGAAATGGCCGAATGGTTCGTAGCTGCAACCGACGCACTCGATGAGCCTTCACTCTCCGATGATCTGAATGCGGTTTTGACCTCCGATCAGTTGCTCCTATTACTTTCACGGCTGGACTCGGGACCCGACTGGATTTCTTGGGCCTCAGCAAATGTTCTCGCTAATGTCAGTAACCCTCCGTGGAACAGCGAAGACATTTTCGAGAAAGGCATGTCGAATCGGCCACGTAATAGGGCGATCTTACTCTACCTCGTGGCGATCGTTACTGCCGCAGAGAAAGGTCAAGAACTACTGGCTCGGGCGGCCGCAGCCGAATCTGCTGATTATCGGATCGCCGCACGTATTGCGGCACAAGCTGAAGGCATGGATCCTGATAGCTCGATAACGGATGCGCTGCGCCGCGACCCTGACTTGTCGGTCCGTCCACCTGAGACTCGACACGACACAGCGTCGGCGACGCACTGGTCATGTGCCAGCTGTCGAACGACAAATGATTTGGATGCCGAAGACTGCGCAAGCTGTGCAAGTGGTTCACGCCCAGACAAGTGAAAGGAACACCGCACTTAACTGATTCATTCGATTAGCGACTGCTCGCCATCTTCGAAGATCTGACCGGGCGCGGGCTGCCGATAACGGCACCCTCTTTGGGTGCAAGTGGATCGAGTCGACCAGCTCACGCCTATGCGGTTCCCTGCTCCGCGACTATGTGGTGATCGAAACAGCAGCGTGCACGTCAGCTGTCGAGACCGACGGCCGCACGACGCACTGAGTGTCGTGTGTCCGCCCGCAACCTGTCGAGGACCTCGGCCAGGACGGCACGCCCATCTGTATCGGCACCAGATCCGGGGTGTGCATTGTCGGTCGCGTTGCGCAGTTGTTGTGCCAAAACCAGTCTGACCGAGGAAGCGTCGTCTCGCGCGAGGGCACGCAGGGTGGATGCCCATCGAGTCGGCGCAGCCGCAGCGACTACTGCGGCGAGTTCACGCATCGTTGACAGTGGATGCCCAGCAAGGATGGCCGCGTCAAGGTCGCCGACGCCGGTCGCCCCGAGCCAGGACAGGACGTGCGCGGCGCGCCTGACCGTGCCGGTGTCAGGGCTGCCGAGCAGGTCAATAGCGTGGTGACGCAGCCAATCACGGTGGTCATCGGTAGTGGAGCTGTTGAACGCCAGCCGCATGCCGTCGGCGCGCAATGAAGTTGGCCCGAGGTCGACGCGCAACGCGCTCAGCGGATGTGGATTGCTGGTTTCCGCATCCAGGAAGCTGCCATCCTGTTCCCCGGTCACATAGGTGCGACTTCGCAGGTGCACTTCGGTTTTGAGGCGGTCGTCTTGGTCGATGACCAGGTTGGCGGCGGCCTTGAGTGCGTCCTGCCGATTGCTGGCGGATGCTCGGCGATCTTCTGCGATGGCCATCACCTTGTACAGGCAGGCTTGCTGGTCGGCCAGTTCGAGGAAGCTGACAAGATAGGAGTCCGACACCAGCCGAGTACCGTGTTCGATCGAATAGCCGTCCGGCTCCGGTCTTTTCAGAAGCCTGTCGCGTGCGCGCGTTGCGCGCTCGGTGACCGAATCGTCTGCCTCGCCGAGTGATGCGATCGCTAGCCCTGCGTCATAGCGGCCTGCGGCGGCCATCGTTCTCAGCCGCTTCCGCAGAATGCTCCGCTGCCGGCCGGTCAGCACGGTGGCTGAGGGTGAATCAGGCGACGCCTGATTTGCAGCGGGAGTGGCAAGAGCGTCGATCACCCGTGGTTGGTGCAGCACATCAAGCGCGGCATCGGTGCCGGCCTCGGCGAGATCGAAGACGCGTTTGAGCGCGTGCCACGCCATTTCAGGATGATGCACCAGTATCGAGATGCATGCCCGAACATGTTCGCTGTCGTGGTAGCGATAGTGGTTCGCGGAGCGGGGAACGTCATCGGCGAGTATGTCGAGCAATCCCTTTGCGTCGACCGCATCACCCCGGCCTGCAAGAACGCAAAGTGTTTTGGTGGCTTGGACGGTCAGGCTGTCGCCGGGGTCGTCGGTGAGTTCTCCGTTGCGTCCGCGTCCGACTAGCTCCAGCAGTGCCTTGACCAGCAGGACGACTGTGTCATCGTCGAGCAAGTCCTGCTGTGCCGAGATCTGTACCAGTGCTGCCTTCTGCTGCCACCAGGGCCCGGACCCGACAGGCGAGACCATTGGCAGCAGCCGGTCGCCGGCTGTGTCGATCAGGGCGCGGAGCTTCTCGATGGCCCCGGCACGCTGGTAGCAGCAGGCGGCGCGGGCCAGTTCGGTGTTGTCCGCGTACAGGTCGCCGAGCAGTTCGGTGGCGGTGTTCTCATCGACCCAATCACCGACGACGATGCTGTCGGCCAGCCAGCGGCGGGCGGCGACGATTGCCTCCCGCGGATTGTTGGCGAGAGCGGCACGACGTGCGTCGGCTTCCGGGTCGCGAACTCGCCGGATCAGCCGGCCGCTGGAGGCTGTCGGAAGCGCTTGCGCCAGGGAATGGTAATCGTCACCGCCCACTGTCCACGGCCCATACCGAGCCTTGACCGCCTGGATGGCATACAGCCATCCGCCGGCATCGTCGGTGTGTCCGCCGTGAATAGCGCTGGCGACGGCTTGGCGCCAATGCTCGATAGCCTCCTCGGCGGAGCCATCGAGGGCTTCGCGGCGGGCGTGCGCGGCAAGGATCAGTGCGGCCGACTTTTCCGGTAGTCGCCGCTGCCGCGCCGCGGTCAGCAAAGTCCTGCGCTCGTCGGTGTTGTAGTAGCCGCGCACCAGACGTAGGCGCAGCGACGCCTCCCGCCCCTGATCGGACGGAGATGCCTGTGCGAGCTGCTCTATCGCGGCGGTGATGAGATCGTCCAGCTCGTCCAGGCTAGTGGCGGCCACATCCGTGCCGGAGTCAGTGGATTCAGCCCAGTCGGTAACTATCGCTCGGGACGGAGCGAGAATCGCTTCCGCGTGAGTCATTTCGGCCAGCAACAGCACCAGCAGCGGCTGATAGTCGGGCGGAGCTGAATCGGCGAGCGCTCGGCGGAGCGCGGTGCGCAGCTTGCTGGTGGCCGGTAAGGGGTGAACCGTTGCGTCGACAGCGGCCTCGATCAGCTCACCGTGGCGGCGGACGCCGATCAAGGTTTCCTGATCCATTCGGCGGGCCCGGTTGGCTCGCGCGCTCTCGTCGATCAACGCTTCGAGCGCGGACATACCGCTCTGCGGATCGAGCTTGGCAAGTCGCCTGCTCAACGCCTGTGCCTGACGGCTATCGGCCTCGTACAGAGCAACCGCAGCGAGTTCGGCGATAAGAGCGGCGACAGCCAGATGATCGTCGGTCTCGTCGAGAGCGTCGAGCTGCTTGCGCTGAACGACGTGCGAGTGTCCGCGGAACCCTTCTGCAGCCAGAGTGTCGGCGATGCGCTGGTAGGCAGCGGCTGCCGCGGCAGGATCGGCTCCTCGCAGCACGTCCGCGGCGGCAAGGTCATCTTCCAGGCCGTCCATTCGAATTGGCCCGACCAGGATCTGGTCGGCGAGCCGGACCAAGTTCACCGGCGGAGCGGCGACTCCGGGCAGCGGCGCACCCGTGCAGAACGTGTCGGCTGTCTCCCGTGTCCAGAACCGGCCGACGATCTCGGGGTGACTGCGTAGTTCGTCGTTGATCTGCTCGGCGCCCCACAACTCGATCGTCAGATCATTGTGCACATCTTGCAGCGTTGCCAGCTCGTCCTCCAGCTGCGTTGTAGCCGCCGAAGTGCTCACCGCGACAATCAGATGCCGGGCACCGAACGGCCTCTTACCGCTGGTGAACGTCCTCACCGCAGCACGCAGATTGGTGACGGTGAAGCGCCGGTAGTCCTTGCACTGAACCACCGTGTAGTCCCCGGTGTCGGGATGACGTCCCGCGAGATCGATTCCGTGCTGCTTCTGCCCGCCGACTCCGTAGCGGCGGAACCGCATTTGATCAAGACCGATGATCCCCTGCGCAACCGATACCAACAGCTGCTCGAACCGGTCCCACCCGATGTCCAGACGCAGTTCTCGACCGGCTCCGACATCCCCTGATACACCGGTGGAAGGAGGTCGCGCAAGAATCGAGTCAGCGGAAATCCGCTGCCATGCCGCGCCAGCAGTGCGACGCGCGCTCATACCGCATCACCCCAGCAGCGGGAACCGTGGCAGATCACCGAACTCCCCTACGTTCAATCATGAACGGAATCCTTCTGCTCATTCGCGCGCGATGTACGACCGACCACAGACCGGAACTGGGCAATCCGAGAGCAACAGTCGCAGACCGTAAACGTGCCGGGCCGCCTGAAGTTCCCGACTGGCACGTCTCCATAGCTGCCGTCGTCTATCCCGTCGGTCGCTGGCGAGTTCGACTGTTTCTCGTTTTCGTGAACGCCGGTTTGGAGCCTCGTCTCCAGGCCAGCGTTCGTCGGTTCTTCCGGGAGGCGGCCTTGCCCATTGTCATCCCTACCTCGCCGCTGCCCCGTCCTGCACAGTGTATCGGCGCTGTGCAGGACCGGTGATTTCCATAGGCTCGACAATGCCACCATGCACCCGCCGCAGGTCCACTCGGTCCTCGACCGGATTCGTACCGATGCGGAACTCGGGACTGATCTGGCGGCTGATCGCCCGGTGGATGGCGGTGAACCTCGACCAGCCCACGCGCCTCGCGCGAACGCGGGCGGGAGTCGCCCGCACCGCGCCGGCGTCTGGTTCACCCCCCCCACCGTCGGTGGGCTCGAATTCCGCTTCGTCGCCTGCCCCACCGCAGCGCTCATCTTCGTCTGCGACCTGCGACACCACCGTCTCGCCGACACCGTGCAAGTCAGCGAACACAGCACCGGCCGCGCCACCCGACTGCCCAACGAGGGTCTGTTTCTCGAACCCTGGCACCCGGGGTATGACCACATCGATGAAAGTCGTTCAGGTGTCTCCCACTGCTCGTGCGTCGCCGGTTCGGGACAGGAGGCGGCGGGTGATGTGTCGGTCCGAACCAGGGAGCAACCGCACGATATCCCCGGGCTGGACACCGGCCGACACGACGGAGGCGTCCTCAAATCGCACTGTCGGGCTGTGCGTGAGGAATTGGTCATCGAATTCGATGGTGCGGCCGTCGTAATCGATTGTGATCGGCCTGACGACCATCATTGCGAATTCATCATCCCCATTGTGGTTTGCGACAGCTTCAGGGTCGGTGACGTGCATGTCGACGCCTTCCCAGTCGTCGACGAGGTCCTCTCCGCGAAACAGTGCAGCGGCGTCGATGATCCGGTTGTACTGCGCGGAGTTGACCCGTCGAGGCATGCTCAGCGGCGTCGAGGTTCGGGTTTGCAGTTCGATCAGAGCCTCGGCCAACTTCGCCCACGTGCGGCTCTTTTCGACAAGTGCCTGATCTGCCCCAACATCCCACGGTGCCGCAAGTGGCGGACCGCCTGCCGTTGCCAGGACGAGTGCGGAAGAGCCGTCGAACAACGATTCCATCGCGCGAAGTACAGGCGCGACAAGGCGTGGTGGAGTCCCGCCGACCTCACGGGGAGTGATTCCGACTTCGGAGGTACCGGCGGCAGGGTCGAAGAGGAACTCCACCTCGATTGCTCCAGCGCGATCCCTACCGATCACTCGGATGCCTTCACCATGTAAGCCGTGGGTCTGCTGGACGTTCACGAGCTCGATGCAATGCCGTGACGGTTCGATCCGCAGTTCGAGGTCCAAGCCGGACGCACCACCCACTGCCACAGGTGCACCGATGTGGAGCAGTACCTCACCGACCGGCGGCGTGACGCCGGACGGCCCCTCGGAGCGCGTGACGCGAGCGGGCAATGCAATCTCAGGCGCAACACCGAATGTGATGAACCGACGCAGCGCATCGTGCTCACGAGACCCGGGGCGGACCGAGAAGGTCACCGACGTCGTAGGTGGTGGCCGCAAATCCATCAATGCCTGGCTGCGCGGGTACACCCGCACCACCCAGATGAAGGAATCGCCGAACTCGCTGGCGATCACCGCGCAGGCTCCACCAGCGCCTTCCATGAGATCAAAGTCCGGGGCATCCGGAGGTCCTAATCGTCCCGGACGAACTTCTGAGCTGTAGCGGTAGAAAGGATCGATCTCGTCCAGCGCCATGGCCAACGCGCGCTGTCGTTCACCGATCGCCGACAACAAGTCCTGACCTATCGCGTTTGGCAGAGCCATCCCTGCAGTAAGAGCTTGAGACACCAGCTCCTCGGTACGCCGTCGCCCATCGCCGAAGTAGTAGTCGACGAGCTGACTGCAATCGGCGGCCAACGTGTCGAGGTTGGTCCGGCCCATCCAATGCGTCTCCTCCAGCCCAGCACCCGCCGTCAACGCCTGCAACCACTCCCAGCGTTCGTTGGTGGGATCCCAGGGCATCACCAACGTCCAGGAGCGGACCGGAAGCCGGGGCAGTGTCTGACTGACGAACGCTCGCCAGGAATCCTCGATACTCGCGCGTTGCCTACTGTCCGGCGCTCGGGTGTACCGCTTCACCTGATAGACATCAAAACGATTGTCCGGAGCTGGGATTCGGATGTCGATGCCACGATCCCCCCGAGACGGGGTAATGAGATTGCCGCGCGGATACTTCAACAGCAATAGTGCCGCAACGAACTCCTCGACCGTCTCGCCAGGTAGGCGCTCCCAGTTCACCGGGGTCATAGGTCGAGCAAACCACATGCCACCGACATCTATACCGCCTCGAGCAGCGTACGCCGGACGCGGCAGAGCCACCGCGTAGTAGCGTCGGGCGCCGAACGGATCAGGGAAGCCGCACATCAGTGCGCGGGCACGCGGCTGGTCAGAAAGAAGCCCTTCGTCAGGTCAGGACGGGACTGCCTGGGACTCATGACGTCGACTCGCTGAATATTTGCGGACTAGTCAAAGTCATTCCAACTCGGTGACCTTGAACCATTGACAGGAGTGCCGATGTGTAGCAATGCTGAAATGGTGTCAGGGCAGAATGATCCGAGTTCAATCAGCTGTAGGAGCAACTACAGCATCGGTATTCGGCCGTCCATATACTCCCCGGATCATGCCCTCGGTTCTTGCGGTGTTCGTGCCGATGCAGCAACGATCACCCACTCGACCCAACCGCGTTGCAGTACAGAGCATTTCGTAGATGTTCGTAGTTGCGCATTCGTGCCCAGGGAGGTCTCCGGCGACCGCCCGGACACGGAGAACGTGTATGGTGAAGCCATGTACACGAAAAGTGTGCATATTTGCCGCAGTTTCGGTGTCCGAGTCCCCCTCCGGACACAGACACTACGCACACGGGTGGTTGTGGAGCAGTTTCTGCCACGACCACCCGTTTTTCGTGGTTGTAGGTGAGCTTCAGGCCGAGTTGCCGGTAAACCTCGAGTTTGTCGGTGGGGTCAGCCGCCTTCAGTATGTGGACCAAGCCGCCCAGCGAGGTCACAAGCTGGTGGATCTCCTCCTTGCTCATGTGGTGATCCGCGCGTTGCTCAACTTCCAGCGCGGCGAGCTGTGCCGCGGTGGCCCGGCGTTCGCGCTGGACCTGCTGGGTCCAGCCCGCCACAAGAGCCGGGTCGGTGCCCGCTTCCAGTGCTGCTCGGTACCAGGACAGCTTGCGGTCGTATTCGGCAACCGACCGTCGTGCACTCTCGATGGCGGATGTGTTGTCGGTCTGCGCATCCTCGAGCATGGTCAGCGAATGCTCGATCCGGTCGGGGTGGAAGATGTCGGCCAACCATGCATCGATCGGGGCGCTGAGCTGGTCTTCGCGCAGGTAGACGGTCGTCGGGTGGTCGATCTTGTTAGCGAGGGCGTACTCGGAGGGATACCGGCAGCGGTAGTGCGGCAGCCCGTGGTTCCAGTTGCCTTGCATGCGGCGTCCGCAGGCATCGTGGAACAACAGTCCCTTGAAGGCGTACGGGTGCTGACGGCGAGTCGTGGTTCTGCCCGTCGATTGCGGGCCTCGGGCGGCGAGCCGTAGTTGTGTCTGCTCGAAGGCGTCCTTGCTGATGAGTGCGCTATGGGCTGGCTGGTCGGAGTAGACCCACTCTTTCTTCGGGTTCCACGCCAAGCGGGTGTGATGGCCTAAGGCGACGTCATCGACGTCGATAAGGGACTCCTGCTTGCGCTGCTTGTTCCACACCTCGTAGCCGGTGTAGCGCGGATTGCCCAGGATCGCGCGCACCGCGCTCTTGGACCACGCGGCCCCGGAGCGATGGCTGTTGCGCCTGCGATCGTAGGCCGACGGGCACAGGATGTTGTCGGCGGTGAGTCGTTGCGCGATGGCGAAAATCCCTATGCTGGACAGGTACTCGCTGAAGATCCGTTGGACTACCGGCGCGGTGACAGGGTCGGGTTCAAGGGTATGCAGCCGTTTGCCGTCGGCGGCTTTGCCCGGGTTGGGATGGGGCCCGACGTCGGCGAGACGATACCCGTAAGGTGGCCGGCCGCCGAGGTAGCGGCCCTCGACTTGCGCTTGCGCGGCCATGGCGGCGCGGACGCGGATCTTGATGCGGTTGCGTTCGCCTTTGGACATACCGCCGAACACCGCCATGATCAGATCGTGCGCTTCGGATTCCGGGTCGATCGGGCCGCCGACCTCCGGCACCCACAGCTGCACGCCGTAGTGAACGAAGACCGGAAACGTCAGCCCGAACTGGTTGCCGTAGAACGCTCGCTGCGGTTCGCCGATCACGACCGCGTCGAACCCTCGCTCGGGTTCTTTGAGCAGCTCGAGCAGCCGCCCGGCTGCGGGGCGGCGCTTCCACGGGATCGACCGGGACTGCCCGATGTCGAAGAACTCGACGACGATCTGCCCGTGCTGACCGACCAGGGCGTTCGCTCGCCCGAGCTGCCAGTTGCGAGATGCTTCCGGATCTTGCTGGTCTTCGGTGGAGACCCGCCCGGCGAAAGCGAACCTGATCATTGCTGCGATTCCTCCTGCTGGTTGAGAAAGACATCGGCGTTCGGTGGTGACTTGGCCGAAGTACTCCATCCTCGGGAGTTGAGATGGAGGGAGTTGGCCGTGGTGTTGAGGGTGGACTCAGTCGGGGACTATCGACGGTCTCGCCACGGGTCTCGCGGACGTGTCGGAGAATGATCTCCAGCAACACTTTAGCGGCTATGGCGTTGAGCTGAGGCGGGTCCTCTGGAACGACGACAGTGACATCGTTCGTGCGGCTTCTGGCAGCCTGATCATGCGCGTTGCTGCCATCAGGGCACACGGCGCACGTCCTCGGCTACGCTGGCCGACTGGTAGCTGACCGATGACGACCGGTACCTCGTTCTGTACCAATCATGAGCCGCGCGCGTTCGGGCGTGGCTATCCCTCCGCCAAGAACGGCAGACCGGTGTGCTGGTGCGAGTAGAGGTGAACGATGAGCGCGCCGCCGTGGGAGACAAAGGCCCAGGACGAGCTGTGGCGCCGAGATGGCCACTAGAGGGCTCACCGTGGAGATCGAAAGGCATGGCTCCTCCAGGCCTGCCGATTCTCCCGCCTTCCATGAAAGCCGAAACACGGCGATTTCGCCACCACCTGTAGCCGAGGGTCCGTCAGAGCGCCGACAGATGCGCACTCGAGCTCCATGCTCTGTTAGCTCTCAATGGATGCGCGTGGGCGGCGATAAGTGCAGGCTGTGGGTGGGGATTTCGGCCAGGTCTGTGGCGCTGGTGAGTTGGGTGATACTGGCGGTGTGAACGGGACGTGGGAGGCGTGGGGTCGGGTCGTGGTGGAGGCGGTCGCCGCGATACCGGTAGCCGGTCTCGTGTCCTGGTGGCTGGCTGGGCGGCGCGGGTGGCGGGCGGCGCTGTGTGATGTCGGGATGGTGACGGGTACCGCGCCGTGGTTGTGGATGATTCTCACGCCGACCGGAAGAGGTCGTTCGGTGAATCTCGTGCCGCTGCGTGATCTGGCCGAGCAACTGGCCGACGACCGGGTAATCGAGCAGTTCGGCGGGAATCTGTTGGTCTTCGCCGCACTCGGCTTCCTGTTGCCGGTGCGCCGACCCTGGTTCGCCCGGTCGTACCGCATCCTGTTGGCGGGAGCAGCAGCTTCGATCGCGGTGGAGACTGCACAGTTCGCCCTCGCCATCGGCCGTCACTCATCCATCGACGACGTGCTGTTGAACGCGGCCGGCGCATGCCTGGCGGGCCAGCTCTCACGACATCTGTGGGCGTCGCGCGCAATTACCGACCGTTCCGAGCCGGCATTACCCGAAGAGCCGACACGGGGCATCGACTCCGACCGAGACGGCGTCGGCCAGCCGACTTCCCCGAGTAGGGAGATCACCGAGAAGTGCGTAGCCGCTGGGGCGATACCAGCCATCCGCGACGAGCTGCCCCGATCGATAGATCCACACTCGAGACCGATCCCGCTGGATGCGCGGAAATCGGCATGAGCGGAGATCCTGCGCCGCAGTCGATCTCGTGACGCCGACCACCCGCACATCGGCACTACCGCGTGTCTCGGCACGTGATGGCTGCTCGGCCGAGTCCTTGACCTGCTCTGCCGTCGGTATTCATGAACACTTCCGACGAGGTGTAGGTCGCGACACGCCGCCAGGATTGGCGAACAACTGACGTCACAGTTCGCGAACAGAGCCAGCCAGGGCCATGCAACCCTCAATTCATTCGGTCTCGCAGAATATTCGAATGCTCAACTCGCAACTAGCATGTGCTCCCACCGCTATCCAGCCACCCTCTCGCCAGCCCTTCCGCTAAACTCAAAACTGGCCACTACGAGAACAAGAATCTGCCACACCTCATGCTCCCTGGTCGCGGAAACATCACGGTCACTTCGCAGTAAGAGCGCGTACGGTGGATTGTGTGATGTCACTGGCGAAGCTCGGCAGTGGCGACGGCTACACGTATTATCTTCGTTCGATCGCCACCCAGGATGTGAACGATCGCGGTCCGCAGGACCTTTCGACCTACTACAGCGAACGCGGCGAATCCCCGGGCCGCTGGCTCGGTTCCGGCCTGCCGAACGTCGGTATCGCGGCCGGGGAGGCGGTGACCGAAGCGCAGATGCGGGCGTTGTTCGGTCACGGCCCGCATCCGAACGCCGAGGTGATGATCGCCGCCGAAGTAGAAGCCCGCTCCGCAGATGGCATCTCGCGACGCACGGCGCGGGCGCACGCGGTACGCCTGGTAAGGCTGGGTGCTCCGTTCACGAAACACGTGGCCGCGGAGTACTCCTACCGCTACGAGCGGGCCCACGCATATGCCGCCTACAACGCCGAGCACGGCCGCGTCCACTACGCCCCGATCCCCGCTGAGGAGCGCAGCCGCATCGCCACCGACGTTGCTGGGCGCATGTTCGCCGAGGAATATGGCCGTCCACCCCGCGATGACCGGGAATTGTCGGGCTGGGTCGCTCGCTCCAGCCGGGCGCCGTCGAAGCGGGTCGCCGGGTTCGACCTCACGTTCTCGCCGGTCAAGTCGGTGTCGACGTTGTGGGCGCTGGCGCCTCGCGAGGTGTCGGAGAAGATCGATGCCGCCGTCGATGCCGCCTTGCGGGATGTGCTGGCCTATCTGGAGGAGCACGCGGTGTTCACCCGGGTCGGGCGGCACAGTCGCCGCCAGGTCGACGTCGTCGGTGGCCTGATCGCCACCGCTTTCCAGCACCGCGATAGTCGCGCGGGTGACCCGAATCTGCACGTCCACGTGGTGATCTCGAACGCGGTCAAACGCCACGACGGGCAGTGGGGTGCACTCGACGGCAGGATGATCTACCAGCACAACGTCGCCGCCTCCGAGCTGTTCAACACCCGGCTGGAGCACTACCTCGAGCAGTCGGTCGGCGTGCAGTTCGCCGAACGTCACAGCAGCAGCCGACGCCGGCGCGGGAAGCGGCCGGTGCGGGAGATCGTCGGCGTCGAGGAGCGCCTGGCCGAGGAATGGTCGAAGCGATCGGCCGCCGTGGACGCCGAGCTGACCAAGCGCACGACGCGGTTTCAGGCCGAGCGTGGCCGCGAACCGACACCCGGTGAGCTGCACGACCTCGCCCAAGAAGCCACATTGAAAACCCGCGGCCACAAGGTGGCGGCCCGTTCGCGTGCTGAGCAACGCGCTGATTGGCGACGCGATGCCGTGCAGTTGCTCGGCGGTGAGAGCGCGGTCGATGCGATGGTCGCGACCGCCCTGGGACAGCCGATCCCGCAGCGGGAGGTCACCGACGCCGCGTGGGTCGCCGCGACCGCCGCGAGAGTGGTGGAGGTTGTGTCCGATTCCCGGGCGACCTGGCAATTCCGCCACATTCGCGCCGAAGCCACCCGCCAGCTGCGCGGCAGCATCGACCCGGCCGATTGGCACACCCTCATCACTCAGGTCACCGACGCCGCCTTGAGCGAGCCGCGGTCGATCCCCCGCGGCACACCAGAGGCCGAAGACATCGCACCCACCGTCGAGGCATTGACCCGCCGCGACGGAACCAGTGTGTTCACCACCTCAGGCTCCCAGCTCTACACCAGCCCACAGATCCTCGCGGCCGAGAAACGCCTGATCGGGGCGAGCCTGCTCGAAGGCGGGCGCACTATCGCGGCGGCCGCGGTGGATGCCGCGATCATCGAGCACGCCGCCAACAACAACGGCCAGATGCTCAACGACGGCCAAGTCCAGTTGCTGCGCGAGTTCGCCACCTCCGGACGCCGGTTACATGTCGCGATCGCCCCGGCCGGGACCGGGAAGACCACCGCTATGGCCGCGTTGGTGCGGGCCTGGACCACCGAGGGCGGCACCGTGCTCGGGCTGGCACCGGAAGGACCAGCCGCCGGTGTCCTTGGCAGCGGGATCGGCGCGGACTCCAAGACCGTAGACATGCTCGTCACCGTGATCAACGACATCCGGTCGGGCGAGCGGGCCCTCGACAACGCACCGGACTGGGTGCGGGCGATCGGACCCCGCACCCTCGTCGTACTGGACGAGGCCGCGAAAACACCCACTCTGAAACTGGATTCGACCGTGTCCTGGCTGATCGAACGCGGGGCCAGTGTGCGCGCGGTCGGTGCTGACAGGCAACTGTCCTCCGTGCAGGCCGGGGGCGTGATCCGCGACATGGTCCACCACGCCGGAGCCGCCACCCTCACCAGGGTCGTCCGCTTCGACAACCCGAGCGAGCGCGCCGCCAGCCTCGCCCTACGCCACGGCGATACGGCCGCGATCGCCTTCTACACCGACCACGGCCGCGTCCACGTCGGCACCCTCGGCGCCGCCGTCCACGCCGCGTACCGGGCCTGGCGGGCCGACTACGCCCAAGGCCGCGACGTCGCTCTGCTCGCGCCGACCAACGAACTGGTGCGCCAGCTCAACGCCCTCGCCCGCGACGAACGCCTCCGCCGCGAAGGCCTGCACGGACCGGAAACGTTGCTGTCGGACGGGCTTTCGGCCTCGCTCGGGGACATCATCACGACCAGGGAGAACAACTATCGGCTGCGGATCTCGCAGACCGATCACGTCCGCAACGGCTACCGCTGGAAGGTGCGTGCCGTCCACCCGGACGGGCGGATCACTGCCACCCACATCGGATCCGGCCGCAAAGTCACCCTGCCGACGGACTACGTACGTGAGTGCGTCGAACTAGGCTATGCCCGCACGATCAACTCCGCGAAGGGCTGACCACCGATACCTGCCACGGCGTGCTGACCGGCAGCGAGGACTGCTTCCAGCTGTATGTGCTGGCCACCCGCGCCCGCGCCGGCGGACGCCTTTACCTCGCCACCGCAGGCGACGGCCAGGACGCTCCTGCCCAGACGTGGAGCGCGCTGCACCCGCCCACCGCGATCGACCTGCTCACCCAAATCCTCGGCCGCGATGGCGGCCAAGTCTCCGCGACCACCCAGGCCCGCCAAGCCGCCGACTCGCGACGGCAGTTCGCTGGAGTCGTCGACGCCTACCTCGAGGCGCTTGGGGCGGCCGCCGACGCAGTGCTCGGCGACGAGCACCACGCCGCCGTCACCGCGGTCGCCGAACGCTTGGTGCCCGGTCTCACCGACGAGGAGGCATGGCCAGTGCTGCGCCAGCACCTGGCCATAATCGCCATGAACGGGCGCGATCCGATCACGACGCTCACCGACGCCATCACCGCGCGGGAACTCGACACTGCCGACGACAAAGCCGCCGTGCTGGTGTGGCGCATAGGCCAGCACGCCATCGGCAGCGGCCCGCTGGGATGGATCCCGGTGATCCCAGCCGTCCTGCGCGACGACACCGACTACGGCGAACACCTGCGGGTACGCGCGGTCCAGATCAAGGACCTTGCCGCCCAGATCGGCGCTACCGCCCACGCCTGGACACCCGAAACCGCACCAGTGTGGGCGCGGCAGCTCGTCGAACACGACCCGAACCTCATCGCCTCACTCGCCATCTGGCGGGCTGCACACGCGGTCCCCGACCACGACCGCCGCCCGACCGGCCCGGTGCAATACCCAGTCGGCGAACGCCGCACCCAGCTCCAACTCGATGCCGCAGTGCGGTCGCGTCTCGGACACCTCGACACCAACACCCGCCGCTGGAGCCCACTGGCCCGAGAGGTCGATGAGCGGATCACCACAGATCCGTACTGGCCACAACTGGCCGAGGGGCTGTCTCACGCCGCTGACACCGGACTCGACGTAGCGACTGCCGTCCGCACCGCAGCCGCGCAGCGCCCGTTACCGGATGAACAGCCCGCCGCCGCGCTGCGCTGGCGACTGGTCGAAACGCTCGACGACGCGCAGCGCCGCCACGCCGACCAACTCGCCCGCGCGGTCTCTGAACTCCGGGTCGACCAGTGGCGCAGCATGAGCGATCGGGAACTGGAAGACGAGATCCAGTCTGATCGACGCGTTTTCGATCTCGACCCGATCCTGGACATGGGTCTCATCATCGAACGTAGCCAGCGATCTGAGCGTGGCAGCGACGCCGACGCTGTACGCCGCGCTCACGCCGAACTCGATCAACAAGCGGCAGCGATCCGCACCGCCCGCACCGCACAGGCCGCAGTCGTGACCGCCGGACACGCCCTCACCCTCGCTCAACGGCAACAGGCGACCGCGCAGAACAACCCACCAAAGATTCCTTGGTGGCGCCCCGACGCCGCACGCGCCGCACGGGCGGAGCACGCTTCTCACCTCGAGCGCCTTCGCCAAGCCCTCAACGACGCCCAACAAAACCTGCTGGCCGCCCGGGAGATTGCCCGCCGCAACTAAGAATTCAGTTCAGAATGAGTTTGCGGAGGCATATGACGGCGCAGGCGAGGCTGAGTAGGGCTTGGTGGATGTCGGCGCGGCGTTCGTAGCGGATGTGTAGGCGTTTGAAGGCGTGCAGCCATGCGAGGCTGCGTTCGACCGGCCAGCGGACGGTACCCAGTCCGGAGCCGTGGGCGACGCCGCGCCGGGCG
>NZ_JBSGEZ010000107.1:0-14588 GCF_053603155.1 Nocardia sp. NPDC004260
GGCAACGCCGCCCGATCCAACTTCCCCACCGGCGTCAACGGAATCTCATCCAACACCACAATCGACGCCGGAATCATGTACCCCGGCAACGACTCCCCGATGTACTCGGCGAGCGCGTCGGTGTCCACGTCGGCGCCGGGGCGCGGCAGCACGTACGACACCAGTGCGGTGGCACTCGATGGCAGCGCCTTGCCCAGGGTGGCCGCGAAGTCGATATCGGGATGGCTGGTGAGAGCGTTGTCGATCTCGCCCAGTTCGATGCGGAAACCGCGGATCTTCACCTGGAAGTCCGAGCGGCCCAGGTACTCGATGACGCCGTCCTGGCCGCCGGATTCGGTGCGTCGCACCAGGTCACCGGTGCGGTACAGCCGCGCCGCCGGGTTGCCGCTGTCGGCGCCGAACGGGCTGGCGACGAATCGCTCCGCAGTCAGGCCCGGCCGGTTGAGGTAGCCCTGCGCCAGCGCGGGACCGGACAGATACAGCTCGCCGACCACCCCGGCAGGCACCGGCCGCAGCCGCGAGTCCAGCACGAACGCGCCGACGCCCGGGATGGCCGTGCCGATCGTGATGGGCTCGCCCGGCGTCATCGGCGGCGTGCTGGTGGCCAGGATCGTCGCCTCGGTGGGCCCGTAGCCGTTGTAGAACTCGCGCTCGGTCGCCCAGCGTCCGACCAGTTCCGGGCCGAACTTGTCACCGGCCACCACCACGGCCTGCAGGTCGTCCAGTCCGGCCGGATCCACCGATTCCAGGGCGCCGGGCGTGATGAGCATGTGCGTGACGTGCTCGCGCCGCAGCAGATCCGCCAGCTCGAAACCGCCGAACACCGTCGGCGGCGCGATCACCAGCGTCGCGCCGGAGGAGAAGGCCAGCAGCAGTTCCAGCACCGAGACGTCGAAGTTCGGCGAGCAGACGTGCAGAACGCGCGAGTCCTCCGTCACTCCGTAGTGCTCGCGCTCCGCGGCGACCAGCCCGGCCAGACCGCTGTGCGTGACCACGACGCCCTTGGGCTTGCCGGTGGAGCCGGAGGTGTAGATGACATAGGCCGGGTGCCGCTCGTCCAGCGGACGGACCCGGTCGGTGTAGGAGATGGGGTGCTCCGGGCGCGCGGCGATGCGCGCGGCCTGCACCGGGTCGTCCAGTTCGATCCAGTACACGCCGGTGCCGAGCACCGGGCGGTGCGCCGAAGTGGTCAGACCCACCGTGGCGCCAGAGTCGGCGACGATGTGATTGATCCGGTCGGTGGGATAGGTCGGATCCACCGGCACGTAGGCCGCGCCGGTCTTGGCGATGGCCCAGACGGCGAGCACCGACTCCACGCTGCGCGAGATTCCGATGGCGACCACGTCGCCGGGCCCGACACCGCGCTCGATCAGCTCCCTGGCCAGCCGCGAGGACGCCGCGTCCAGCTCGGCGTAGGTGAGCTCCCGATCGTCGGCCGGGTCCCCCGTGGGGTTGTACCGGATCGCGACCTCGGTGGCGGCGGACTCGACCGCGGCGGTGAGCAGCTGCGCGAAAAGCGGACTGCCCGACCTGCGGCGACGGCTACCGCGAGCAGAGCGACGGGCGGTTTCCATTCGAGTGCATTCACCTCTCGGATCGAGCCAGGACCCGGGCGCTACCCTGCTCAGGGCTTGTTATCCGGGGCCAGCGCGGACCGAGCAATCATATAAGGGGCTGACCACTGAACCCGCGCGCTGTATTGGATTGCCGCGGATGCCGTCGGTACGGTCCGCATCCCCCTTGTCGCGTGCTGTCCTCTCGTAGGACACCATCCGCCCCCCTGGAATCGGTGTCTTGCCTGATTCCTGCCGTTATATCGGTACTTACGCCATCGTGTTGCACTAGTGCCCGAATCGGTGAGCTTGGTCACAGCCATCCACGCCGCGTGGCCTGCACCCCCGCCTGGAATCTGGTGCTCGCCCCGAGACGCTCCAGCAGCCGTGCGGTCCGGCGGACCACCGTGCGCCGGGACATACCGAGCCGCCGCGCGATGGTGTCATCGGTCGCGCCGAGCCCCATCAGGGTCAGGATCGCGCGGTCGCGTTCGTCCAGCGCCTCCGCGGCCGGGTTCACCGAGATCGGCGCCGCCATCGTCCACAGCACATCGAAGGTCTTGATCAACAACTCGAGCGTGGGGGAACCGGTGATGCGCAGACCCATCGGGTCGGGCCTGCGTTCGTCGGCGTGCAGCACCAGGCTGGCCCGCTCGTCGTCGCTGATGATCAATTTGAGCGGCGGCTCGGGCAGGGTTCTGGCCTGCGCACCGCCCGCGTTGGTGGACAGCGCGTGCCGCAGGCGCTCGGGGTCCTGATAGACGGTGTCCTGATACAAGGTCTGGTAGCGGATGCCGTCGGCGAGCCTGGCCCGTTTGAGTTCGAACAGTTGGCGCTCGCGCTCGGGATCGCTGAGATAGGGCCCGCGCTCGACCAGCTTGACGCAGCTGCGTGCGCCGGTCTGCATCTCCTCGAAATCCGCCAGCATCTCCAGCCGCTCGTACACCGGCACCACCGCGCCGTTGCCGCGGGGCGAGCGGCGCACCGAGCGGAACGTCTCGCTCAAGCGTGCTGCGGCGGCGTGCATCTGGTTGATCTCCTGCTGCCTGCGCCGAGCCTCGGCTTCGGACAACGATTCCGGCGCGTGCGCGTCCCACAGCGGTTCGCCGTCGGGCGACTCGACGCGGACCGCGGCGCGCAATTCACACAACACATCCAGCGAGTCCGCGGCGAGGTCTTCCGAAACGCCCAGGTACTGCGCGATATCGGCGAGACTCGACCGCGGATGGTGCACCAGCACGGCGTACGCGCGGCCGTGCGGTGACCCAGGCTCGAAGATGTCGCCCAGCTCGATCACGGCCCGAGCCTAGCGACCGACCGGTGTCCGTGGGGCAGCTCTACGAGACCCGGCCGCGAACCGCCTCCCGAGTCACCGGGACGCGGGAGGCTTCGCTGCGCGCAACCGTGCGCTGATCGGAATATCAAGCCGGACAGGGAATGTCAGTGCGCCGACGGGCCCCACTCCAGGGGCACTCCCTTGGCGGCCAAGTAGGGCATCGGGTCGATCTTGGCGCCCGACTGGTCCCAGATCTCCAGGTGCAGATGCGGACCGGTGGACTGACCCCGGTTGCCGACGGTGGCGATCACATCGCCCGCGTTCACCCGCTGGCCCGCGTGCACGAACATCTCGTTCACGTGGCCGTAGACGGCGGTGGTGCCGTCGTCCTGCCGGATTCGCACCCACAGACCGAAACCGGAGGCGGGCCCCGCCTCGATGACGGTGCCGTTGCTGACCGAGTGGATCGGCGCGCCCAGCGAGTCCGCGAAGTCGAGGCCGTAATGCATGGCGCCCCAGCGGCTGCCGAAGCCGGAGCTGATCTCGCCGGCCACCGGGCGCACCGCAGGCGCCGGAGCGACCTGCTGCTGCACGCCCTTGAGGGCCTCCTCGGCCTGCGCCAAGGGACCGATGACCTCCGGGGGAAGATTGGGAATGCCGAACGGCGCGGCGACCGGTGCGGCGATCTGGCCCGCGACCGCGGCGGGCTCCGGCGCGGCCTGCGCGACCGGCTCGGCGGCGGCCTTCGCCTCGACGATCGGAAGGATGCTCGTACCCTTCACGGTGGAGGGCGCGGCCTGCGTCTCCTCGTCGGCATCGTGCGAACCGGGCAGCAGCGGCGACGCGTAAGCGAGCGCGGGAGCGACCTGGCTGGCAGCGCCGATCAAGGCGCCCGCGGCAACCGCCGCGGTGGCGGCGGCCTTGACTCGTTCGGTGGCGGACGGCTCGGCGCGGTGCCGCGTCGGACGGCCCGATTCGCCGCCGTCGCCGAGGAGGCTCTGGACGGTAATGGAACTGGGGCCTACACGGTGCTGCGACAAAGCTGAATCCTCGGTCGTACAACAGGGTCCGGGATGCCGGAGCCCTAGCGGAACCGGTTCGATAACGATCCGGTAAAGCCGGGGCGGATAACGGTTTGGCATCCGTCGTGACGGGAACTCTACCGCGTCGTGACCATTCCGCAACCTTCCAGCAGAAAAACGCTGGTGAGGCCCGGGTCACATGTCCAGATACGCGACAATCGAACCGTGATCCTCGACCATTTGGACGTTCCGATCGCGCTCGCTCCCATGGCGGGCGGCCCATCCACCCCCGAGCTGACCGCCGCCGTGGCCGAAGCGGGCGGTTTCGGCCAGCTGGCCGCCGGTTATCTGAGCGCCGCCGACACCGCGGCGCGGATCGCGGCGACTCGCGCGGCCACCCGCAAGCCGTTCGGCGTGAACCTCTTCGTGCCAGGCCCGCCGACCCCTCCCGCCGATCTGGCGGACTACCTGGCCGAACTCGGCGCCGAACACCAGCTGGGAGATCCGCGCTTCGACACCGACGACTGGGACGCCAAACTGGACCTGCTCGTCGCCGACCCGGTCGCGGCCGTGTCGTTCACCTTCGGCTGCCCGAGTGCCGCGGACATCGAACGGCTGCATGCCGCCGGTTCCGAAGCCTGGGTCACCGTCACCTCGGTCGCCGAGGCGCGCTTCGCCGTCGAGGCGGGCGCCGACGTGCTCATCGCCCAAGGCGCGGAGGCGGGCGGGCACCGCGCGACGTTCACCGATCGGCCCGCAGACGACGCCACCGACCCACTCGGTCTGCTGGCGCTGCTGCAATTGCTCTCCGCCGCCACCGACCTGCCGCTGGTGGCCACCGGCGGCCTCACGACGGGCGCAGGCATCGCCGCCGCGCTCGCGGCGGGCGCCGCGGCCGCGCAATTGGGCACGGCGTTCCTGCGCTGCCCCGAGGCGGGTACCAGTCAGATGCACCGCGCCGCGCTGACCGCCGACACCCCGACGATGCTCACCCGCGCCTTCACCGGACGCAGGGCACGCGGCTTGCGCAACCGCTTCCTGGTGCGGCACACCGCTACCGCGCCGACCGGATACCCGGAGATCCACTACGCCACCGCCCCGCTGCGGGCCGAGGCGCGGGCGGCGGGCAACCCCGATGAGGTCAACCTCTGGGCGGGCCAAACCCATGAGCTGACACCGGAGCTACCTGCGGGTGAACTGGTCTCGGCCCTGGCCGCCGACACGAAAGCCGCACTGGAAAAGGCACTTTCGCGCCGAATCCAGCATTATTGACAACGACTTTCGTTTAGACTTCAGTGGCATCGCATCGACGTCCAGCACTGGAGGAGAGCGCCATGTCCCTTGATGTCCCCACCGCAGTACTCGAACGCGCCGAACGCGGCGAGGTCGACGACGCCGACTTCGTCGAGGTCGTACGCAATTCGCTGCCCTACGCCTGGGAAGTGGTCAGCCGCGTAGCCGGTGAACTGCGTTCCGGGACGGCTGAATTCGCCGACAACACGATCGCGCCGCCCGACGAGGTGGCGCGCGGGCAACTGCTGCGCGCCATGGCTTCCGACGCGATTCGCGGTGGGCTGGAGCGGCACTTCGGCGTGAAGCTCGCCTTCCAGAACTGCCACCGGGTCGCGGCGTTCCCGCTCTCCTCGGTCGGCGGCGAGACCTACACCACGTTCATCGGCACCCGGGCCCAGCTGCTCAACCAGAGCCCGGAACTGCGCAACTGCTGATTCACCGCACCGAACACCCGGCGCGGCAAACCGTTTCGCCCGCGCCGGGTGTTCTCGCGTATGCGGCGCCGTGCCCGCGCGTCGCCGCCGCCCGTGACGGTCGGCTGCGCGTAGGGTGAACCGCCATGAGCAGCAACGATCTTCGCGATGAGGTCGAGGCCCGGCTCGCGCCGTGGCGCCAACAGCTCGGGGCGGACCGCGCCGCCTACACCAATCATGTGCTGCGGGTGCTCACGCTGTGCGATCTGCTGGCCGACGACCGGCAAACCCCGCCGAGCGCCCGTGAGGAGTTCCTGACCGCGGCCGTGCTGCACGACATCGGCATCTGGTCGGCGGGCAGCTTCGACTACCTCGCGCCCTCGTGCGACCAGGCGCGCGCCTGGCTGGCGAGCATCGACCGCGACGACCTGACCGGACTGGTGGTGGCGATGATCGACCAGCATCACAAGATCCGCCCGGCGGGCCCACCGCACGACCCGGTCGAGATCTTCCGGCGCGCCGACGCGATCGACGTCGAACTCGGCTTGCTCGGCCGGTTCGGCATCTCGCGCGGAACCTATCGTGAGCTGGCGAAGCGCTATCCGAACCACGGCTTCCACCGCAAGCTCGTCTCCCTGGTCGCGCGGCGGTTGCGCAGCCACCCCGCGTCACCACTGCCGATGGTGAAGTGGTGACGCGGGGGCGGTGGCGTCAGGACAGGGTGGTGACTTCCAGGTCACCGTCGGCGTACTGGGCGCGCAGCCGCTTCTTGTCGAACTTGCCCACACTGGTCTTGGGGACCTCGGCGATGAACGTCCAGCGTTCGGGCAGCTGCCATTTGGCGAACTTGTCGGCCAAGAACTCCCGCAGTTCTTCGGGTTTGGCTTCGGCGCCCTCGGCCAGCACGATTGCCACCAACGGACGCTCGTCCCATTTCTCATCCGGCACACCGATCACCGCGGCCTCGGCGACCGCCGGGTGGGCGATCACCGCGTTCTCCAGATCCACCGAGGAGATCCACTCACCACCGGACTTGATCACATCCTTCGAGCGATCCACCAACGTGAGATAACCGTCGGGGCTGATCTTGCCGACATCCCCGGTCCGCAACCAACCATCATCGAACTTCTCCGGATCGATCACCGTGCCGTCGGGCGAATAGTACGAACCGGTGATCCACGGACCACGCACCTGCAACTCCCCCAACGACACCCCGTCGTTGGCGACCACACCGTCGTCGCCGACCAGACGCGCCCGCACCCCCGCCGGGAAACGGCCCTGCGTCACCCGATACGCCCACTTCTGCTCCTCGGTGACCGCGGTCGCCGGCGGGTGCGCCACACTGCCCAACGGCGAGGTCTCGGTCATCCCCCACGCGTGCAGCACCCGCACACCGTGCTTGTCCTCGAAGGTGCGCATCATCGACGGCGGCACCGCCGAACCACCCACCACCACCGCACGCAGATGCGTGATGTCCTGTGGGTTGGCCGCCAACCCGGCCAGCACCCCACCCCAGATCGTCGGCACCGCCGCGGCGAAGGTCGGCTTCTGCGCGGCCATCACCTCCAGCAGCGGACCCGGCTGCAGGAACCGGTCGGGCATCAGCAGATTCGCCCCCGCCATCAACGCCGCATACGGCAGACCCCACGCATTCGCGTGGAACAACGGCACGATCGCCAGAATCGAGTCGGTGCCGTGCAAACCCATCCCGTTGTTCGCGGCCACCTGCATCGCGTGCAACCAATTCGACCGATGCGAATACACCACACCCTTCGGATCACCCGTGGTGCCGGAGGTGTAACACATCGCCGCGGCAGCGCGCTCATCGATCACCGGGAAGTCGTAGGTGTCCGGCTGCGCACCCAGCAGTTCGGTGTAGGAATGCACCTGCACGCCCTCGGGCGCGGTCAACGTGGCCGCGTCGCCGTTGACCACGATCACGTGGCGCACCGTCCTCAGGTGCGGCAGGATCTGCCCGAACAACGGCACCAGGCTGCCGTCCACCAGCACCACCTGATCCTCGGCGTGGTTGGCCACATACACCACCTGCTCGGGGAACAACCGGATGTTCAACGCGTGCAGCACCGCGCCCATCGCGGGCACCGCGATATAGGCCACCAAATGCTCGTTGTTGTTCCACATGAACGTGCCCACCCGGTCACCGATCCCGATGCCCAGCCCACCCAACGCGTTCGCCAACCGCGCCGACTCCGCACCGACCTCACGATAGGTCATGGTGCGCACGCCGGTACCGGTCCACGTCGACACGGTCGAATCCCCAGCGAACGTCGATGCGTAGCGCAGCAACGTCGCCAACGACAACGGCTCGTCCTGCATAGTGCTCAACATCGGAACTCCTTCTTCCATCGATGACTTCCCCACAGAAAGCCACATCGTTCTCGGCCACCATCGGGTTCCGTACCAGCAGTTCCCGGGTCCGCGGCGGTGAGCGCCTCCCCCGGCGGGTTCGCCACGCCGGACCGATGCGCGAGCACCTGCCCGATCGTGCTGGATTCCTCGCCGTGACGGGCGTATTCGGGGATGCGGCGGCCGATCGGCGCGTGCGGTTCCAGCAGTCCGCGCTCGGTGCGCAGGCGCTCGGCGAATGCCGTGACGCACTCGGACGCGGAGTAGGTGACGAACGGCGTGGTCATGTCGACCGGCACATTCGGCGCGTCGGTACCGTCGCCGTCCACGTGGCGCAGCGCTCGGTGGAATGCGACTTGTTCGGGCCTGCGCACGCTCACCTGTGCGGCCGGGCGCACACCGCTGCGATAAGCCGGTCGCATCCGCTGCCATAGATACTCCGCGTAGTCGCGCGCAAGACCGGCTTCGGGCGGATCCACTTCCGCGCCGATCGACGCGACGATGGCGAGATCTTCCGGCTTGTAACTGCGTAGGACCAGGTCGGGCAGCTCAGGGAGAGTCGGTACACGCGGCGGCATGGTTCAGCACGCATCGACCATGAGCCACATCACACCGGGGATGCTACCCAACGGTAGGCCGCTGTGGGCAGCGGCCGCGGAACAAGAACCGCGACCACCCATCCGACGGCATACGCCATCAGTTTGCGCTGGTCAGCTCGGCGCACGACCCGGCCCGGAGACCGCGACTTCGGTATGCGCCGGATAGGCGTGCACCACAGCGGTGTCCAGCTTGGGCACCACATGGGTCAGGGCGTGCTGAGCCTCGTGCGCGACGCGGTGCGCGTCCGCGAGCGTGATCGTCGGGGCGACGTCCAACTCGACGTCGGCGTGCAGCCGGTGACCGATCCACCGCATGCGCAGGCTGCGCACGCCCTGCACGCCGGGCTCGGCGGCCAGCGCCCGCTCGGCCGCGGTGACCATCCCGGGCTCGACGGCGTCCATCAAACGGCGCAACACGTCGCGCGCCGCGGTTCGCAGCACCGCGAGGATCGCCGCGGTGATGAGCAACCCGACGATCGGATCCGCGAGGGGGAAGCCGAGCGCCACTCCGCCCGCGCCGAGCAGCACGGCCAGCGAGGTGAAACCGTCGGTGCGCGCGTGCAGACCGTCGGCGACCAGCGCCGCCGAGCCGATCCGCCGACCGACGCGGATCCGGTACAGCGCGACCGTCTCGTTGCCCAGGAACCCGACCAACCCGGCCGCGGCGACCCAGCCCAGATGCTCGATCGGCACCGGATGGAGCAGCCTGCGCACCGCCTCATATCCGGCGATCAGCGCCGACAAGGCGATCATCGCGACGACGAACAGCCCGGCCAGGTCCTCCGCCCGGCCGAAGCCGTAGGTGTAGCGCCGGGTCGCGGCCTTGCGGCCGAGGGCGAACGCGATCCACAGCGGAACCGCGGTCAGCGCATCGGAGAAGTTGTGCACGGTATCCGCGGCCAGCGCCACCGAGCCGGAGACGGCGACGATGCCCAGTTGCAACACCGCGGTGCATCCGAGCACGACCAGGCTGATCTTGACGGCCCGGATGCCGATCGCGCTGGCCTCCAGCGCGTCATCCATGCTGTCGGCGGCGTCGTGGCTGTGCGGGACGAAGATCTCCCGCAGCACAGCGAAGGGTCCCGAAGGATGCCGGTGGTGATGATGATGTCCGTCATCGTGGTGGTGATGCCGATGGGTCATGCGCTCGCCTCGTCTCGGCCGGGGAGTTCACGCAGCGCGCTCGCGCCACGATGATGCGCGGGTACGCCGGGGCCCGCGTGCTCCGCGTTGTACACCGCGTCCACCACGAGTTGCCGGACGTGCTCGTTCTCCAGGCGATAGAAGATCGTCGTCCCCGATCGGCGGGTGTTCACCAACCGCGCCATGCGCAATTTGGCCAGATGCTGGGACACCGAAGGCGCCGGCTTGCCGACCTGTCCGGCCAGGTCGTTCACCGACAGTTCGCGGTCGACCAGCGCCCAGAGCACTTGCACGCGGGTGGGGTCGGCGAGCATGCGGAACACCTCGACAACCAGTCCGACCTGATCCTCCGCGAGACGCGGCCGCCATTCCTGGCTATCTGCATTCATACGCAGATATTAGAACAGACGAAGCCGCCGATACCAGCGCTCCGGGCCGGTGTGGCGGCGGCACCCCCTGCGTTGCCGCCGACACACCGGTCGACCCCGGATCCCGACAGTCTTCTGTCTTAGCCGAGTGTGGCGTCAGCGCGCCAGGCGAGCGAAGCGATATCACCCGACTGAGACAAACCGATCGGCACGCCCTTCCCGCGATGTGGACATGCCGCGCGCACAACGAGGGTTACCAGCACGAATACCGCGGCGTCGCAGCGACGTTCACGCGCACCTGTACACACAACTGCACGTGCAGAAGGAGCGTCCTGCAACGAGATCGCACTCGGCCACCAGGTGCCGCTCCGGTCGGAACATTCTGCACCGAACTCGTCGTATCCGCCGCAATCGTGTCCGGACCGGAATGTCCCGCCGTGCCGCGCCCTGGATTCGCCGGCGACCGCTCCCCGACGTGAAGAAGCCGCCGGACACGCCCGGTTACTGTGAATCACGAGAGACACCGAGCGACCGTGGAGTAGACGACATGCCAGTGGACCGAATGCTGCCCACCTCCGAGGCCAGGGACCTGCTGGAGCTGACCCGCGACATCGCCGACAAGGTGCTCGAACCGCGCGTGGCCGAGTGCGAGAAGACCGGGATCTTCCCCGATGGCGTCTTCCCCGCGCTGGGCGCCGCAGGGCTGCTCAGCCTGCCGTATCCGGAGGAATACGGCGGCGGCGCGCAGCCCTACGAGGTGTACCTCCAGGTGCTCGAGGAGCTCGCCGCCCGGTGGGCCGCCGTCGCCGTGGCCGTCAGCGTGCACAGCCTGTCCTGCCATCCGTTGTTCGCCTTCGGCACCGAGGAACAGAAGGAACGCTGGCTGGCCGACATGCTCTCCGGCGAGACCATCGGCGCCTACAGCCTGTCCGAGCCGCATGCCGGTTCCGACGCGGCCGCGCTGCGCTGCCGCGCCACCCCCGTGACGGACGGCTACCGGATCACCGGCGCCAAAGCCTGGATCACCAACGGTGGACGCGCCGACTTCTACACCCTCTTCGCCCGTACCGGCGAAGGTTCCCGCGGCATCTCCTGCTTCTTGGTCCCCGGCGATACCGAGGGGCTCAGCTTCGGCAAGCCCGAGGAGAAGATGGGCTTGCGTGCCGTGCCCACCACCACCGCGGCCTATGACGACGCGTTCCTGCCCGCCGAACGTCGCGTCGGCGCCGAGGGACAGGGACTCTCGATCGCCTTCAGCGCCTTGGATTCCGGCCGTCTCGGCATCGCCGCGGTCGCCACCGGCCTGGCGCAACGCGCCCTCGACGAGGCCGTCGCGTACGCCAAGGAACGTGAGGCGTTCGGCCGCCACATCATCGACCACCAGGGGCTCGGCTTCGTACTCGCCGACATGGCCGCCGCCGTGGACTCCGCCCGCGCCACCTACCTCGACGCCGCCCGCCGCCGCGACGCGGGCCTGCCGTACTCGCGTCAGGCCAGCGTGGCCAAGCTCGTCGCCACCGACGCCGCCATGAAGGTGACCACCGACGCGGTCCAGGTGTTCGGCGGCTACGGCTACACCCAGGATTTCCCGGTCGAGCGCTACATGCGCGAAGCCAAGGTCATGCAGATCTTCGAGGGCACCAACCAGATTCAGCGCCTGGTCATCGCACGCCAGCTCGCCGGGAACTGACGCCCCAAGGTGGCCGGAAATGCCGATTGAATGACCGCGGATGTCTTCGGACCTGCGGATACCGGCTCGTACCCTGAATGGATGACGACGCCGTCCATCATCATCATCGGTGCCGGATTCGGTGGGCTCGGCATCGCGCTGGAGCTGCGGCGGGCCGGGCTGGACACTTTCACGATTCTGGAGCGCGCCACCGATCTCGGCGGCGTCTGGCGGGAGAACACCTATCCCGGCGCGGCCTGCGACGTGCCTTCCCCGCTGTACTCGTGGTCCTACGAGCCGAAGTCCGACTGGCCACGGCGTTTCTCCGAACAGCGCGACATCCACGAGTACATGCAGGGCGTAGCGGACCGGCACGGCCTGCGACGCTTCATCCGTTTCGGCACCGAGGTCACCGACGCGGAGTTCGACGAGCGCACCGGCCAGTGGACCGTCCGCACGGCCGACGGAGCGCAACTGACCGCCGACATCCTCGTCCCGGCGGTCGGCCAGCTCTCGCGCCCGGCCCTGCCGAACATCCCGGGCATCGAAACCTTCACCGGTCCGGCGTTCCACTCCGCCGAATGGGATCACGACGTCGACCTGACCGGCAAGCGGATCGCCTGCATCGGCACCGGTGCCAGCGCGATCCAATACATCCCGCGCATTCAGCCGACCGCGGGTCACCTCACGCTGTTCCAGCGCTCCGCCGCCTGGGTGCTGCCGAAGGCCGACGTCGAGTACAGCGCTCTGCATCACGCACTGTTCAAATACTTTCCGCCCAGCCGCCTCGCCGAGCGCTTCGCCATCTGGTTCTTCTTCGAGGCGCTCGCCCTCGGCCTGACCGACATCCCGGCTATCAAGGCCCCCGTGATCGCCTTGGCCGACCGGCATCGGGAAAAGCAGGTGCCCGACGCCGAACTGCGCGCGAAACTGACTCCCGACTACGCGGCGGGGTGCAAGCGCGGACTGTTTTCCAACGAGTACTTCCCCGCGCTGGCGCAGCCGAACGTCACCGTGGAGACCACCGCCATCGAGTCGATCACGCCGACCGGAATCCGCACCGCCGACGGCGTCGAGCACGACGTGGACGTCATCATCTTCGGCACCGGCTTCAAGGGCACCGAGTTCCTTGCCCCGATGAACATCTACGGCCTCGGCGGACGCAAACTGGCCGACGTCTGGGGCGACGAAGGCGCCCGCGCCTACCTCGGCCTCTCGGTCCCCCAGTTCCCCAACCTGTTCATGATGTACGGCCCGAACACCAACGTCGGCTCCGGCTCCATCATCTACATGCTCGAATCCCAGGCCCGCTACATCCGCCAGGTCGTGCGGTACCTGACCGATCGTCCCGGCCGCTACCTCGCCGCCCGCCCCGCCGCCGAGCAACGCTGGGACGACTGGTTGCAGAAGCGGTTGAAGGACACCCCCTGGAACTTCTGCTCCAGCTGGTACCGCAACGCCTCCGGCCGGATCACCAACAACTGGCCCGGCGCGACCCTGCTGTACCGCTGGAAGACCAAGACTTTCGACCCCGCCGACTACGACGAGGCGCAAGCACCCGCCGCGACGCCGTGACCTACGCACTCAGTGAGACCTCAGCAAGCCGACAGTAAACTGGCCTTGTCCGAGATCCCGCGGAAGAGGTGCCCATGTTCTGGCTGCTTATCGCCTTGATACTCGGCGCGCTGATCGTCTTGCTGATATGGCAGTCACAACAGAGCGAACAGCGTAAAGCTACCGAGTTGGCCGACGCTCTCGCCGACGCCAGGCAAGTGAACGAACGGCTCGGCGGCCAGGTCTACAGCCTCTCCGGCAGCAACGACGCCGCCGTCCAGGCGCTCGCCGACGCCTCCGAGCGGCATCTCGCGGCCGGCGCGCAACTCGACCAGGCCCGCACGCCCACGCAGGCACGGCTGGCGAAGCAGACCGCGCTGGAAGGGCTCTACTACATCAGGGCCGCCCGGACCGCGATGAACATGGACCCGGGCCCCGCGATCCCCGGACTCGACGGCCAGGACGCCGCGGGGCAGGTGACCGAGAAGCGCGTCGTCGAGTACGAGGGCAGGCAGATCAAGGCCGCCCCCGAACCCTCGTCCTCGACACCGAACTACTACCCCGGCGGCCGAGTGGCCGGACGACCGGTACCCGCTGGGTGGTACTCCGAACCCTGGTGGAAACCCGCCATGGTCGCAGGCGCCTGGGGACTCGGCTCGGCCCTGCTGTTCACCTCCCTGTTCTCCGGGATGTCCGGAGTGGGCTACGACGCGCACGGCTTCGAGAGCGGCTATGGCGAAGGGTTCCAAGACGGACTGGCCGCGGACGACGGCCAGAGCGGGGACTACGACCAAGGCGGCGACTACCCCGGCGGTTACGACCAGGGTGGGGACTACTCCGGCGGCTACGACGACGGCGGGTTCGACGGAGGCGGCTACGACGGCGGCGGGTTCGACGGCGGAGGATTCGACGGGGGCTTCTGATCCCGTCCCCCAACGCCCATAGGACAGCGATGCGGCCTCCGAGCCCGTTACCCGGTAGACTGCGGACGTCCCGGGCGGGCCAAGAGCCCCCCAGCCTTCGTAGCTCAGGGGATAGAGCACCGCTCTCCTAAAGCGGGTGTCGCAGGTTCGAATCCTGCCGAGGGCACAACATCGGCGCAGGTCAGGCCGTATTCCGCTCCGTGTCGCGGACCCCGGACCCCGAGCGGGTACGCAGTGAGTACGCAGTAGCGAAATCCGTGCGCGCGGCATCCAGCCGAGCAGCTACGTCGTCCAGATCGTCATCGAACAAGTCTAATGGTGACGTCGGATATTGAAACTGTCTGAATGCCCCTTGGGCTGTGTGTCTGTCGTCGGTGTCATCGCGGTTGACAGGCTCGGATCAGCGAC
>NZ_JBSGEZ010000108.1:0-14582 GCF_053603155.1 Nocardia sp. NPDC004260
ATGATCACTTCTTCGTAGCAGGATTTGAGGATCACGTACCCGGGTGGCACCGGCAGGTGCGCCGCCACCAGCTCCCCGAGATTCGCGCCCTTGCCACCCACGCGGTCTGCGTCCGTCAGCCGCAGATCGGCGAGGTCGGTCACGTAGTCGCCCATAACGGCTCCGATCGATCACATTTCGAACGTCGCGTCTTGTCGGCCTCACCCAGTCCGGTCTGCGTTCCACCACGGCCGAAGCTCAGTGAATCCTCCTCGCGGACGAGGTCTGTGGCAGCTCACGGGGCGATGGTGGTGGATCGGGCCGGTGGGAGGCGAAGGCTCCTGGCGATGGTGTCCGCCCACGAGCGGACGGTTGCCCAGTCGCGGAGATCCCCGTAGCGGCCTTTGCCGAGCAGCCGATAGAGCATCCGGGTTCGCAGCGAGATGCCGTCGCTGTCGTACCGTCCGGCGAACGCCCGATAGTCGTGCGCGTCGATGTAGTCGCGCAGGGCGGCGATCTTCTTCGGGACCAATCGCCCGAGGCGGCGGCCGATCGGTCCGCGCAGTGCCGGGGCGAGTCCGACGCTGAACAGCCAGACGTCCTTTTTCGCCAACTCGTCGTGGTGGGCGTGTGCGTAGTCGGCGACGGCAGGCAGGAGCTTCATGTTGTGAACTGCGCTGCCGAGGACGAGGGTGTCGAAGTTGGACAGGTCGGGCGCGTGGTCGATATCGGCGAGTTCGACGATCGTGTCGCGACCCGACAGCTCGGTGCCGATGAATTCGGCGATGTCGCGGGTCGATCCCTGTTCGGTCGCGTAGACGACGGCGATGCGGTGTTTGTCCTGGTCCATGCCGAAAATTCTGCTCGCGGGCGCCGAGCTGGGTGAGAGGACTCATGCCCTGGGCCTAGGGGACCATGGTCATCGCCGACGGCGGCGCACCAGCCAGCGGCGGATCTCGTCGGCGCCCCAGACGATGAACGGGTACGGCAAGGTGAACGCGAGCATCGCAGGGGTCAATGCGGCGGTCCCGAGCAAACGTTGCATCACCGGGACGTAGATGATCATCGCGGCGAGGGCGAGTTCGAAGACGATTCCCCATAGCAGCAAGCGGTTGGACAGTACGCCGATGGAGCGCAGCGAGGCACGATCGGTGCGTGCGGCGAATGCGGTGCCGATCTGGCCGGCGACCATGCCGAAAAAGGTCATCGTGGTCGCCTGCTGGTAGGTGTGGTGCAGCGGGCTACCGGGGCCGGTGGGGTCGCCCGGGTGCCAGCCGCCGTGCAGCAGCACGAAGAAGAAGCCGGTCATGGCGAGTATCGCCGCGATCACCCCGAGGAACAGCCACGCGCGCAGCAGCATCGGTGTGCGGATCACCGACTCACCGCGTCTGCGTGGTGGTTTGCGCATCAGGCCGGGCTCGGCCGCTTCTCGTCCGAGCGCCAGCGCGGGGAGCGTCTCGGTGCCGACGTCGAAGGCCAGCAGTTGCATCACGGTCAGCGGTAGCGGTACCGCGCCGCCGGAGAGCGCGAACACCAGCAGCGGTGTCACCTCGGGCGTGGTGTGGGCGAAGATGTAGCAAATGAACTTGCGAATGTTGTCGTAGACCCGTCTACCGGCCTCGATGGCCGCGGTGATGGTGGCGAAGTTGTCGTCGGTGAGCACCATCGTGGCCGCCTCGCGGGCCACGTCGGTACCGGAACGACCCATCGCCACCCCGATATCCGCGCGTCGCAGCGCGGGCGCGTCGTTGACGCCGTCGCCGGTCATGGCGACGACATGGCCCGCCGCGCGCAGTGCGTCCGCGATGCGCAGTTTGGCCTCGGGCGAGGATCGGGCGAAGACCAGTTCGGCCGGGCCCGCCAGCAGCTCGTCGAGGTCCGCTTCGCTCATCCGCTCCAGTTCCGTGCCGGTGATCACGGTCGGTGTTCCCCGCGTGATGCCGATCCGATCGGCGACCGCCGCCGCGGTCAGCCCGTGATCGCCCGTGATGACGACGATGCGGATGCCTGCGGCGTGGCACAGTCGCACGGCCTCGGCGACCTCGCGCCGAGGCGGGTCCTCCATGGCGACCACACCGAGCAGGACCAGATCTTTCTCGGCGAGTTCCCGATCCCGCGGTGCCGTGGGACCGGCGACATCACGCTCGGCCACGGCCAGCATCCGCAGACCTTGCTGCGCGCGGGAATCGACGAGTTCGGCGAGCTGGTCGCGGCGCGGCGCATTCAACGGACGGATGCCGCCGTCGCTGCCGAGCTCGGCGGTGCACAGCGGCAGCAGCGACTCCGGGGCTCCCTTCGCGTGCACCCGCAGCCGGCCGGTGTCATCCGCGTCGACGGTCGACATGCGTTTCCGCACCGGGTCGAAGTGAAACAGGCGTTGCCGCAGTCGCTCTCGCTCGGCGGTGCTCACCTGCTCACCCAACTCCGAGGCCGCGGCCAACAGCGCCACCTCCGTGGGGTCGCCGACGGCGGGGCCGGTATCGGCGAGACGAGCGTTGTTGCAGGCGACCATCGCTTTCGCGATGCGGGTCAGGGTGAGATCCCGCTCTCCGGACCGGGCGCCAGGGTCGTGCGCTCCAGTAATGGTGTCGATGGCGACTACTCGCATACGGTTCTCGGTGAGGGTTCCGGTCTTGTCGGTGCAGATCACATCCGTGGAGCCGAGAGTCTCCACGGCGCTGAGGCGTTTGACCACCGCGCCGCGGCGGGCGAGGTCGCGCACGCCGATCGCCAACGCGAGGGTGATCACCGGCAACAGACCCTCCGGGACGTTGCCCACGAGGAGCCCCACGGCGAAGACCACGGAATTGATCGGGGACAGTCCGGCGCCGAGCATCGCGAGCGGAATGAACGCCGCCGCGAGCAACACGGAGATCAGCGCGATCAACCAGGCCACGCGGCGCACTTGATGTTCGAGGGGGCTCTCGTCGCGCTCGACGCGTTCGGACAGGGCCGCGATGCGGCCGAGTTCGGTGTGCATGCCGGTGGCGAAGACGATCGCGCGCGCCTCGCCCTCGGTGCAGGATGTGCCGCTGAAGACCAGTTCGCGGGCCTGCGCCAGCGGCACTCCGGCGTCGACGGCGTCGGCGCTGCGGTAGACGGGCATCGATTCGCCGGTCAGTTCGGACAGGTCCACCTCGATGCCGCCGTCCAGCAGCCGTGCGTCCGCGCAGATTCGGTCGCCCTCGGTGATGACCAGTACGTCGCCTGGCACGACGCCGGTCGCCTCGACCTCGGCGACCTGCCCGTCCCGCACGACTCGCGCTCGCATCGGTAGATACGCCGCCAGTGCCTCCACCGCCTGCTCGGCGTGCCTTTCCTGCGCGAACGCGAACGCGGCGTTGATCATGATGACGACCACGATCGCGATCGCGACCGGAACGATGCCGACCGCCCCGGCCAGAGCCGCCGCTGCCCACAGCAACAGCGCGAGCGGGTGGGTGAACTGACGAGCCAGGTCCCGTGGCCAGGTCCGGCGGCCCCGCCTCCGCAGCATGTTCGGTCCGTAATGGATGAGGCGTCGCTCGGCCTCGCGTGTGGTGAGCCCGCGGCGGCTGCCGCGCAGATCGCGCAGCAACAGGTCGATCCGCTCGGTCGGATCGACTCGCAGACCGGGTTCGGCTTCGACCAGGCCGGTCACAACGGTGCCGCCACGTCGCGGAGGCGGTCCAGGACAGCGGTGAGCCGCCGGATCTCACCACCGACCTGGCGTTTCATCGAAGCCTCCTCTGGATTCCTCTCGCCATCAGCGTGCACGCTGCGGTAGTCGTGGCAGCGGGGCTGAAGTCCCGCTCCGGGGGCCACTACCGGTGTCGGGCGGCTGGATACGACGGCTGCGAGTCTTCTTCTTCTCGTGATTCGGGGCCGGGTACCACCGCGCGCTCGGTGCCGAGCTCGAGCACCGTGGCGAAGCCGGTGGCGAGACACTCGGTCAACGTGTCGGTATCCGGGACCGCGGCCGTATCGGCGTTGATCCCGACGTAGCAGATCCCGGCATGCGAGGTCAGCGTGACGTTGACGGCCGTACCGATGGTGGGGCCGAAGGAGTACATCCGGTCGATCCGCGCCCCGGCGATATAGAGGGGCACGGGGGAGCCGGGGACGTTGGAGGCGACGAAATCGACGTGTTTGAGTAGTCCGGTGAGCAGTCGGGCGGGCAATCGGTTCAGCACGGCCGCGACGGCGCCCGACAGCGGAATCGCCGGTTCTTGCCGCCAAGCCGCGACCGCGGCGTCGATCGCGCGCATGAGTTCCCCGGTTTCGTCGAGGTCGACCGGTAACGCGAAACGGGCGAGGGCGATGCGGTTGCCGCCGAGCGGGTCGTCGGCGGTGCGCAAGCTGATCGGCATCGTCACCCGCAGCTGGTCGAGCGTCGCCCCGTGGTGGCGGTGATACGTGCGCAAACCGATCACCACGGCGGTGAGGAAAGCATCGTTCAACGTGCAGCCCGCTGCCCGTGCCGCACCGCGCAATCGTTCGAGCGGCACGTCGAGGACCGCTACCCGGCGACCGAGACTTCGCCTGGTCATCACGGGCGAGAGCGTCGTGGTGATGGGCCGGGCCAAGCGGACCAGCGAGCCGACCAGCGCGGTGCCTTCGCGCACCGCCCGCGCTGGATCGCCGAGCGCTCGCCGGATCGTCGGCGGCGTCGAACGGACCCCGCTCGCAACGAGATCCGAACCGACCGCGACGTTCCACGAGACGATGTCGCGCAGCGCGCTGTCGTGGTCGTCCCGCGGTTCGGATGGATGACCGTGGTCGGTGCCCGCGCGGTCGAAGTCGAGCAGCGCCGTGGCGATCTGGATGCCGCCGATGCCATCGGTAAGACTGTGGTGCACCGTCAGCACCAGGGCGCAGCCCGCGCCGGCCGAACCGCTGAGCAACGTCGAGCGCCACAGCGGGCGAGCCGGATCGAAACCGGTCATGGCCTCCGTACGCGCGAATTCGAGTACCTCGGCCAGGCTCGCCGGTTCCGGTAACGCGGATCGACGCACATGCCAGGACAGATCGAAATCCGGGTCGAGCACCCACCGTGGCGGGGCGAGGCCGAGCGGTGCGGCGATCAACCGATGCCGCAGCCTGGGCACGACACGGGTGCCGCGATCCATCGTTTGCAGTAGGCGGTCCCAGTCCGGTTCGGAATCGAGGATCAGGGCCGACACGATCGTGGAGCGCAGGACCGGATCGCGTTCCATGTTCCAGGAGAACAGATCCGACTGCGACATGTGGGTTTCGCGGGAGTCCATCAGCTGCTGCCTTCGTCCACTGCGTATCAGGTGGAGCGGTTATCCACTCCGGATCTGGCCCCGCCGCGAGACCGGTACGGCCGACGTCCTACGAGGTGTCGGCAGGGCCAGTGGATCCACTCAGTCTGCCGAGTTTTCCTCGACGGCGACCGATGACGAAGACCCTTATCCGGAGGCCCTTCGTCCTTCCGCTGAGGCAGTTGAGTCGCCACGGCGATTTTCTCGATCCGCGGCGTACGACCTGCCGTTCGGTGGGATGGCTCACCCGCGCCCGGTGGAGGTCGGCACTGGGTCCGGCACGTCGCTCCAGACTTTCAGCGCTGTCATGATCGATCTCTCGATCGGTTGTGCGGTGTCGAGTTCGATGGCCTCGGGCCACGGCGCTGCCGCGGCGGCCAAGGCGTCCGCGATCGCGGGTGTGGCCTCCGAGTCGCTCTGGGTCCTGGCACCGATCCGCTCCGCCGCGAGTGTTCGTGGGCAGGCGCACCGCAGCGACACCAGATCGCTGCGCGTCTCCTCGGCCACGGTGGCGGCCCGGGCACGCTGGTTCGCGTCGGTCCAGCTGGCATCGAGAATCACCGAGACGCCGTGTTGCAACAGGTCCCTGGCCTGGGCGAGCATCCGCGAATACACCAATTCCTTCGCGGCGGGCCGATAGGCGCCCGCGCCGAAGACTTCCGCGGCGCCGGCGATGGATCCTGTGGCGCGCAAAGCGGCGCGGACACTGTCGCTGGAGATCGCGACGGCGTCGGTCTCGACCGCCAAACGGGCAGTCACCGTGGATTTCCCGGTGCCGGGCAGGCCGCCGACCAGAGCGAGACGTACGGCGCCCTGTTCGAGATGCTCGACAGCGAGGGCGAGATGCCGCTGGACGCGCCCCGCCGCTTCCGGATCGCCCTGATCGGCCCGGATTCCGTCGGTTTTCGCGCGGACCGTCGCCCGATAGGCGATGTAGTGATGCCGAAGCGACGGTGGTGGCGAATCGCGCGCTGCGCGCAGGTAGTCGTGTAAGAACGCCTCGGCTTTCGCTGGGTGACCCAGGAATTCGAGATCCATCGCCAGGAATGCTGCGTCATCGAGACCGTCGACGCAGCGCAGTCGGTCATCGAAATCCAGGCAGTCGAGGATTCGGAAGCCGTCGGGCAGGACGAAGATGTCCTCGGCGAGGAGATCCCCGTGACCGTCGACGATGCGGTTGTCGGCGATGCGCTGCGTCAGCAAGGCGGTGCGGCCGTCGATGAAGCGCGTCGCCAGGTGCACGGCGCGATCGAGCGCACCGGGATCGATCGTCCCCTGTGGACGTTCGCGTAGCGGCTGGAACAGGGCGCCCCAGCGTCGTCGCAGCTGCTCCGGTGTGCCCGCCCGGTCGATGTCGGCGCCGCGCCGTGCCCCTGCGTGGAAACTCGCGAGAGTCTCCGCCAGCGCGCGCAGCCCGGCCGTCTGCCGGGTCGGGTCCGCGAGCATAGTGGACAGGCGCAACGCGTCCGGCATCCGGCGCATCACGATGACCGGCTCCGCGGCGCCACCCTCCGGGTCTGTCAAATGGGCCAGACCCAGATAGACGTCGGGCGCGAGACGCTGGTTCAACTCGAGTTCGCGGGCGCAAGCCCGCTCGCGGTTCTCCGGCGTGCCGAAGTCGAGGAAGTCGGTGACGATCGGTTTCTTCGCCTTGTAGGCACGGTCGCCGCACAGCACCACGAGCCCGGTGTGCGTCTCGCGAAGTTGCGCGAACGGTTCGTGGGTGGTTCGCAGGGCGAAGCGTAGGGCCGAGACATCGAGCATGACGGCTCCCTCTGCTAGACGAGTCGAGCTTCAGGGTCGTCCGTGACAACCTCCTGTGCCTAGGGTCCAATGGCCTACCGCCCCGGCCGTGCCGTTGGCGTCGATGGCGCGAAGGCCGTTCGTCCAATCGGCTCGGGACCATTTCCCATCTGTTCACCGACCCGCGGATCTGTCGTTTCTCGCGGGCGTTGCGCACGCTGGACACCACACGGCCGCTGCGCGGGCGGCGAACTCCGAAATCACGGCGTCTTGGCCTGCACGTGGTGGGTGCGGTTCGGTGCAGGCGCGACGTGATCGGAGGAGTTCATGCGAGATCTGTCGAACCACCCACAGGAAGTCGCTGGAGCGGCAGACGGCGAGTCGCGGTCGGGGCGTACCCGGATGATCCGTCTGCTCGCCCTGACCTGTGTGATAGCCGTGCTGGTTGTCGGCGGATCGGCGGTGGCTTTGTTCAGTGCGCAGGCCGCTGATCTGATGTGGTCGGCGGCTACGGTGGCGGCGCTCGTTCCGGCGACAGTGTGGGTGCTGGAGGATCTGCGAAGAGGACGCTACGGCGCGGACCTGCTCGCATTGACAGCGTTGGTCGGCGCATTGATCGTCGAGGAATACTTCGCCGGTGCGCTGATCGCGCTCATGGTGGCGACCGGGCGAGTGCTGGAGGCGTACGCGGGTCGCCGCGCCGGACGCGATCTGTCGGCACTGTTGCGGCGGGCCCCGGCACAGGCACATCGCCGTCGTGGCGACGGCGTGGAGACCGTAGCCGCGACAGCGATCTCACCCGGGGACCTCGTGGTCGTGCTGCCGGGTGAAACGGTGCCGGTCGACGGCATCCTCACCACGGCGGGCGTTTTCGACGAATCAGCGCTGACCGGCGAGTCGGTCCCGGTGGTGCGGCGCGCGAGCACCGAGGTCCGCAGCGGTGTGGTCAACGCGGGCGCGGCTGTCGACATCCGAGCCGCGGCGACGGTGGAGGCGAGCACCTATGCCGGGATCGTGACGTTGGCGCGGCAGGCGGCCGCCGCCGCCGCTCCGACAGTGCGGCTCGCCGATCGGGTCGCGGTCTGGTTCCTTCCGCTGGCGCTCGCCGTCGCGGGCGCGGCCTGGCTCGGTACAGGGGATCCGGTGCGAGCGGTGGCGGTGGTCGTCACAGCGACGCCCTGTCCGCTGCTGCTGGCGGTGCCGGTCGCGATCACGGCCGGAATGTCGCGAACGGCGCGGGCGGGTGTGGTGGTGAAAGACGGCGCCGCGCTCGAGGCGCTCGGCCGGGCACGGTGCCTGGCGATGGACAAGACCGGCACTGTGACGGTGGGACGGCCGGAGGTGCTCGACATCGTCACCGCGCCCGACGCCGACGCCGAGCAGGTGCTGCGCCAGGCGGCGGCGGTGGAGCAATTCTCGCCGCATGTGCTCGCGCGTGCCGTGGTCGCCGCGGCGGCGCACCGCGGCTTGAAACCGGGCCTCGCACAGCGTGTTTCAGAAGAACCGGGTCAGGGTGCGACCGGGATCGTAGACGGTCGCGCGGTGCGGGTCGGGCGGCTTCCCGCCCGAACGGAGCCGGCGCCGTGGGCGTTGGCGGCGCTGCGGCGGGCACGGTTGGATCTGGCCGCCGTCGTGTGGGTGTGTGTCGAGCAGGAACCCGTGGGCGCACTGCTGCTACGTGACCGTATCCGCGTAGATGCTGGGCGCACGATGCGCAGATTGCGATCGGCGGGTTTGCGAAGACTGCTCATGCTCACCGGCGATCGGGTCGACAACGCGACCGAGGTGGCACGCCTGCTCGGGCTCACCGAAGTAGTCGCGGACGCCGACCCGGCCGGCAAGATCGCAGCGATCCGAGCGGAACGACACAACGGTGTGACGGTGATGGTCGGTGACGGGGTGAACGACGCACCCGCGCTTGCGGCCGCCGACGTGGGTGTGGCCCTGGGCTCGCGCGGGTCCACGGCGGCGGTGCAAGCCGCCGACGCGGTGATCGTCGATGACCGCATCGACCGGCTTGCCGATGCGGTGGAGATCGCCCAGCGATCACATCGCCTTGCGGTACAGAGTGCGACCGCTGGGATGGCGATGTCGCTGGCGGCGATGCTCGCCGCCGCTTTCGGACTGCTGGTGCCCGCGGCAGGCGCGCTCCTGCAGGAGGGCATCGATGTCGTGGTGATCTTGAACGCGTTACGCGCCCTGCGAATACCCCGGAGACGCCCGACCGAGGCGATCGAGCCGCTGGTGGCACGCTTCACCCGGGAGCACGAAACGCTACACGCCGCGCGCGCGTCCGTCCGGCAGGCGGCCGACGCGTTGTCGACCGGTCCCGGACCGGACGCCGACGCCGCGGTCCGCCGCGCGTTCGAACTCTTGGTGCAGGACATACTGCCGCATGAGCACGCCGAGGAGTCGGAACTGTACCCAGCGTTGACCGGCTACCTCCGCGATCCGGAGGCGATGGTGACCATGAGTCGCGAGCACACCGAGATAGAACGTCTGATTCGCCGTATCGGCCGTCATCTCGATGACGCGCCGCAGGGAATCAGAGCGGATCAGCTCGATGACCTGCGCGCCTCGCTCTACGGATTGGATGCCATCCTCACCTTGCATTTCGCACAGGAGGACGAAGCTTTGTTCACGCTGGCTCCCTCAGCCGACAAGCCCGTGCCGAGTTCGGCCTGAGGACCTAAGTCCAGCGCCCGAGGGGCGGCCGACTCTGCTCCGGCCCGATTGCGAACGGGCAGAGTAATCGGTACCGACAGCGGTATGTTCCCGCGGACAGGATCGGGCACACAGTGGGCTGTCGCGAAAGGACGATCGAGGAGGCTTTCGGTGGGCCGAATCGTGACACTGACGATGAATCCCGCGATCGATCTCGCGACCCGGGTCGCGAGAGTCGTACCGACGGACAAAATGCGCTGTGCGACACCGCGCTATGACCCAGGTGGCGGTGGCATCAACGTCGCGCGCACAGTGGCCGAATTGGGCGTCGAGGTGACGGCGGTGTTCCCTGCGGGCGGCCCGCCGGGCCGGCTGCTCGAGCAGTTGGTACGCGATACCGGGGTGCCGCCACGGCCGGTGCCGGTGGCCGAATCCACCAGGGAAAGCATGTCGGTCACCGAGACCTCGAGCGGCGAGCAATATCGGTTGGTTTTTCCCGGCCCTCGGCTCACCGATCCGGAACAACATCGCTGCCTGGCCGAGGTCGAACGTGCGGCGAGCGGCGCGGAGTATCTCGTGGCCAGCGGCACACTTCCGCCGGGTGTGTCCCCGGACTTCTATCAAATCCTCACCGATCTCGTCGGCGACCTCGATGTGCGTGTGTTGCTGGATACCTCCGGTATCGCTTTGCGCAATGTGCACCGGGGCGTCCATCTGATCAAGCCGAGCGTGCGGGAACTCGGCGACTACGCCGGGCATCCGCTGATCGACCGCGCCGAACAGCTGGCACAGGCCCGCCGCCTGATCGCCGCTGGAATGACAGAGATCGTGCTGCTGTCCCTCGGGGCCGACGGAGCGCTCCTGGTGACGCAGGACTCACAGGAGTGGTTCGCGGCCGTGCCCGCGCGGGTTCGTAGCGGGATCGGCGCCGGAGACGCGATGGTCGGCGGCGTCACAGTGGGCCTGGCCCGCGGGTACGAGCTGGCCGACGCGGTGCGTCTGGGTATCGCGGCCGCGACCGCGGCGCTCGCTACCACGGGGACCTGCCCGGGGCGAGCCGAGCACATCAGGCAGTTGCACGACGAGCTTCGGCGTACCGGCAATTCCACGGGCGGCATCGATGCCCTCGCACCGACCGCCCCGCAGCTGTCGTAGAGCTGGCAGAAGGCGGTCTGTGACGTTGGTCGACCCGGTAAGAAGGTTCTTGTCCACGGTCAGCTGGAGGTCAGCGGAGCCACCGGCGACGGGGAGTTCGTAGGAGAGCGCGGGAGCTCCGATCGTCATCGTGACCGGGGCACCACTGGTCCGGTGGGGTAGCGCTGCGGACGGCGTCGATATGCGCGCCGCAGCCGGCCCAGGTGATCTTCCCGCACTCAGGACACTTGACGGGTGAGCACATCACCCGGCAGCGGTGAAACTGGGCGGGCCTTGATAAGGGCGCTGCAGTGCGGCGAAGCCGGGAGCTGTGGCCGCGGTGACGATGGCGGCCAGCAGTTCGGCCCCGTGCTCCGACAGCGGCGGCTCGGTCAAGACGGGACCGTTGAAGACGTGACCGTCGACGCTGATGATGGGGCTGCCACCGCGCCCGCCGAGCGCTGCTTGGCTGGCGTGATGGGCGAGGGCGACCGCGGCGTCGTGGCCGCTGTCATCGAGGGCTTCGATCAGTTCGCGATCGAAAGCGGTCTCGGCGAGGGCTGCCGCTATCGCCTCGTCGGCGTCCTGCCTGCGTTCATGTGATCGCTGCCCGAACGCTCGGTACAGCGGAGCGAATGCGCTCTGGCCGCGCTGCTGAACGGCCGCGGCGAACACGCGGCCGACCCGCCGCGATCGGACGAGCATCGGGGCATGGCCGGTATCCGCGTCCTGGTCGCCGTTGAGCACGGCCAGACTCATCTGCCGCAGGGTCACCACGTGCTCGTCGGCAGCACTGTCGAGCAGCCACTGTGCGGCCACCCAGGCGAATGGACATACAGGGTCCACATACAGGGCGATATCGGCCACGAGATCCTCCTATCGCTAGGCCCGGATACCCCCGGGCGTATACTAATATCGACCACTATACACCCGGGGGTATGCATCGCGACAGCCCGTCGGATACCCCTAGGGGTATGATCAATGGTACTGAAGGAGAAAGGGCGCACCCATGGTCGGCGACGAAACCGCTATCACCGAAACACTCAACAGGCTGCGGCGCGCACACGGTCAGCTCGCCGGCGTCATCGCCATGATCGAGCAGGGCCGGGACTGCAAAGACGTGGTCACCCAGCTCGCCGCGGTCTCTCGCGCGCTCGACCGCGCCGGATTCAAGATCGTCGCGACCGGACTGCGCGAATGCCTCAGCGCGCACTCCACCGACGGCCAGAAGCCGATGACCGTCGAAGAGCTGGAAAAACTGTTCCTCGCTCTGGCCTGACTCAGATCGTTTACTCACGGAAGGAAGGACCGCACCATGAACCTGGGACTGTCCACCACGTTGCACACGAATTTCGGCGATGCCGTTGATCGGACCCGCGCCGCTCTGGGCGAGCAGGGATTCGGCGTTCTCACCGAGATCGACGTGCGAGCCACCCTCGAGACAAAACTCGACGTGAATATGGAGGACTACCTCATCCTCGGGGCCTGCAATCCGCCCCTGGCTCACGAAGCGGTCGGCATCGACCGGCAGATCGGGCTCCTGCTGCCCTGCAACGTCGTCGTGCGTCGCAACCCCGACTCCGACGATGAAGTCATCATCGAAGCGATGAATCCGCAACTGATGGTTCAGGTCATGAACGAACCGGCCCTGCAAACGGTGGCCACTCGAGCTGCAGCCAAACTACAGGCTGCCATCGACTCTCTGAACGCAACCAGCCGCGTGCCCTGAGGCAGTCCGCGGGGCGCGCCCTTATACCCAGCGTCGCTGCTGTATCTGGCTGGCCGTCGCCGTGCTGACGGGGCTGTTGTCGCTGGCGTGGCGTTCCCGCACACGCCTGGACCTCTGATCGGGGTCTTGGTGGCGACCGCACTCGGCTTCGTGCCCGGCCTGGCGGGCATGCACGACGTCGACGACTATCCCACCGCGAAACCGGTTCCGGGACTTGTGATCTATCGCTATGACGCACCGCTGTGCTTCGCCGACGCCGAGGCTTTCCGCCGCAGTCGAGTCCGGCGGCGAACGCCGGGACACGCCGGTGCGCTGGTTCGTGCTCAACGTCGAGGCCAACGTGGAGGTCGACCTGACGGCGCTCGACGCGGTGGAGCAGCCTTCGAGCCGAACTCGACGAGCGCGGGATCGTATTCGCGATGGCCAGGGTCGAACACGACCTGCGTGAAGCCCTGGAAGCCACCGGGCTGGCGTCGAAATCGGTGCGCGATATCTGTTCTCGACACTGCCGACCGCGGTGGCGGCTTTCGAAGCGGTTCTTCGGCCCGGGTCCGATGGTCCGTCCGGTGAATGACCTTCGTCTCTGCCGCTGCACAGGCGTAACCGCGATCATCGATGCTGACGGCACCAGCTGTCAGAAGAGGTGAACGGCGATGACCGACAGCGTGACCATCGCGTGGCAGGGGTGGTGGACCCGGTTGGCGCGCCTGTGGTCGTTGCAACCGTGCAGTTCGAATCGGCTGATGCGCCCCGGCGACCGCATCGAATCCGCTGTCCGAATCATGGCGACGATCGTGGCACTGATCGCCGTTCCTGTCGCAGGCGCCTTCGGCACCCACGCGTACACCGAGACTTCCGCCGAGATCCGCAGCGAAAACGCGACAAGGTTTCTTGTGCAGCCCGTGATCACCGAGGGGCCCAGCAGCATCGCTGCGCACCGCTACCAGGCACGGGTGCAATGGGACCAGGACGGCCGTAGCGGCGCCGCCGTTATCCCGGTGCGGGAGACGGCACAACATGGCGATCGCGTCGACCTCTGGTTGAATGCTAGCGGTGTGCCGGCTTCGCAACCTCGTCACCCGGACGTCGCCGTCGTGACCGGGATCGGCGTGGGTGTGTTCGTCCTGATCGGCGTCTGGCTGTGTGGATGGTGCCTTATGAACGGGGCGACGCTGCTGCTACAGCGGCGCCGGAGCGCGGGGTGGGACCGCGAGTGGCGGCAGATGAGTCGTGCGACGAAAGAGGGTTCGCAATGATGTACTGGAACGGGGACGGTGCGCAGTGGTGGATGTTCGTTCCCATGATCTTGCTGACCGTCCCCTTGTGGATAGCCGTGGCGATCGCGCTCGTCGCGGTGTGCAGACCGGAGCGCGTCAAAGACACCCGGCCCGGTGGCCCGACGCGTCTGTCACCGGAGGCGCTGCTCGCGGAACGGTTCGCCAGCGGCGAACTGGACGAATCCGAATACCTGCGCCGCCTTGCGGTGCTGCATCCCGTCCCCAGCGCACCAGCGGATCTCGATCGGCGCGCTCAGCAGTAGACGGGAGGTACTGCCGCAGGACGGATTCATGTCCGGGGCTGACTCGTGCGCTCGGACCGTCGCAATTCCCCCACCACGGCCTCCGCCGCGCGCGGTACGGCGGACGCCACCGGCTCGGATAGGCCGACGCCCGGCCCGAGACACGCCACATCCACCGCGACGACAACGATCCTGGCGGGAAGACGGCCGAGCACGCGTCCCAATGGCAGCGCATCCCGGATGCCGAGTGAGTGGGAAGAGGCGTTTCCGGCACGCCGGAGCAGGTCGATGTCCGTCAGGCGAACCCGGCCGGGGACGGGGGGAGCGCAGCGCACGGCGTCGATCACGACAGCTAGATCGAAGCCGGTCCAGATATCCAGCAGACTCGTTGGTTCGCCATCGGAGATCGTCACAAGAACGCCTGGGATGTGGAGATTTTCGATCCGAGAGGCGATGGCCGGACCGATCCCGTCGTCTCCGCGGTATTCGTTGCCGACGCCGATGACCACGGCCCACGGCTCGGTCATCGGCGCACCATGTCGAGGTCCAG
>NZ_JBSGEZ010000109.1:0-13802 GCF_053603155.1 Nocardia sp. NPDC004260
GCAACGCCGTACGGCACTCCGGAGCCGACACCGTCTCGGTCGAGATCACCGTGGCCGACGACCTGACCATCGTCATCGAGGACGACGGCTGCGGGGTGCCCAGCGACGTCGCCCCGAGCGGTCTGACGAATCTGGCCCGGCGCGCCGAGGAAGCGGCCGGGACCTTCACGATCACGGCCGGTACCGAAACGGACGGGCGTACCGCGGGCACGCGGTTGTGCTGGCAGGTGCCGCTGCGCTGACCGCCGGAGTCATGTGATCGGCGACCCGGAGCCGACGAGCGAGGAGGGTTATGGCCGAGGAGCCGATCGAATGGGGCGGGGCGCTGTGGGCCGCCGCCGACCTGGTGACGCCGATGGCCATCCGCGTGGCCGCGACGCTGCGGCTGGCCGACCACGTCGCCGCGGGCAGGCGGACGAGCGAGGCGCTGGCCGCCGCGGTGGACGCGGACCTGGACGCGCTGGGGCGTCTGCTGAACCACCTGGTGACCGCCGGTGTGCTGTCTCGTGGAAGTACCGGTGGCTATGGACTGACGTCGTTGGGTGAGCGCCTGCGGGACGATCATCCGGAAGGGGTGCGGCGCTGGATCGATCTGGAGGGCGCCGTCGGGCGCGCCGATCTGTGCTTCGTCCAGCTGTTGCACACCGTTCGCACCGGTGAGCCCGCCTTTCCACGTCAGTTCGGCCGGACGTTCTGGGAGGATCTGTCCGCCGATCCCGCGCTGGGAGCGTCGTTCGACGCTCTGATGGGCTCTCGGTTGGCGGCGGATGCCCCGGCGGTGGCCGACGCCTACTCATGGGGCGCGCTCGGTCACCTCGTCGATGTGGGTGGGGGCGACGCCAGCTTGCTCGTCGCCCTTCTTCGCGCCCATGGCGACCTGCGCGGGACGGTGCTCGACTTGGCCGGCCCGGTCGCTCGTGCACGGCAGGCCATTCGCTCGGCAGGCCTCGCCCACCGGGCCGACGCGCAGGTCGGCAGCTTTTTCGATCCCCTTCCCGCCGGAGCGGGCGGCTATCTGCTCTCGGGTGTCCTGCACGACTGGGACGACGAGGCCGCCGTTCGCATCTTGCGACGCTGCGCCGACGCGGTTCCGGAGCACGGGAAGGTGCTCGTTCTCGACCACATCGGCGATGCCGACGGTGGCGCACCCGACACCGAAGGCGACCTGCGGATGCTGTGCTACGTCCGCGGCCGGGAACGCCCCCTCGGCAGGCTGCGCGAGATCGCCGAGTCGGCCGGTCTACGGGTCGGCTCGGTCATTCCGGCCGGTTCCCGCTCGATCATCGAGTTACACCTCGCCGACCGTGGAGGCCTCGGCCGAGAGTCCACGTCGCTGCCCATCGCTGAGCCATAACCCGCCAAAACCTCGCCGCTGCCTGCGTTCATCGCCGATCCGCGTTCCAACAGCTGACCGGCGGTGGCGCCGGGGTAGGCGGTGCGGTAATTCGGGCATCTTCCGGGTGAGCGCGTCCGTCGCGCCGACGAGTGCGCGCGCAGGGATACGAGCCAACTCGTCGACGGTGGCCCGCACGCCCAGTTCCGCGGCGATCGTCGCGGACACCGCTGCGGTGAGCCTTCCAGAAGGACGTTGCGCGAAACGCTTGTCGGGGTGGGAGATTCGGATGTGCCTCAGGACTCGAACAGCAGGTAGAGACCGGTGAAGGTGAAACCGACCATGGTCACCATCAAAGCCAGTTGACCCGTCACCCGATGGGCCCGCGGCAGCAGTCGCAGGCAACGGTCGTGCGCGGCGGCGACGCCGAGGATATGGCCGATCACCACGGCCAGCACCTTGATCGTCCCCAGCACCGCGGGATGTGTGGACAAGAGGTAGGCGACGTCGCGGTCGGCCAGTCCGGCCAGGTTCCATCCTCGTCCGAACGGATCCGCGAACAAGAGCACCGTCGCCTGGCCCTTCTCGACCAAGAAGGTGAGGTAGTGGGCGACGAGATAACCCGCGACGATGGGGGACAGACTGTACGCGAGGCGAGCCGGGAGCAGTTTCCGCTCGGCTTCGGGCAGGCCTCCGGTCGCCCTCGCGGCGGTACGGAACAGGCCGCCGACGACCACGATGAAACCCAGCAGCCCCACCGTCTTCAGCGCGGTCGGCAGGAGCTCGTACCCGCCGCCACCGGCGTCGGCCAGCAGACCACGCCAGGAAGGGAAGGTGCTGAAGCTGTCGAACGCGGTCGAGCCGAGCACGGTGGCGGCCACGGCCACCGCGGCCGCCCGGACCGGAGTTCCGGCCAGATTGTTCAACGGCGACCGCAGCACGAGTTCACCGGTATCGCGACGCCCCAACGGGCTCAGCCTGCCCAGCAGACTGCTGTACACCTCCAACGGGTCGGCACGCTCGGCCCAGGCGGTGCCGCACATGATCAGTCCGGCTGTGTTCACGACGAGATACGCCACGAGCCAGGTGGTCACGGCGGCCACCGAACCCGGTTCCGGGTAGGCCAGTTCCATCCACACGAAGGAGAACAGGCCCAGCACCGCGGGCCACTGCCCCCAAGAACCGGGATAACGCCTCACTCCCTGGGCGGGTGGACGGCCCCGCATCAGGCACAGGGCGCGGTGCACGGCGCGCACCGGCGACAAGACCTTCCACACGGGTCCGGCGACCAGCGAGGCGACCATGACACCGACCCAGAGGTAGATGTAGACGACACCGGGCACGGGATTGCGCGCCGGATCGGAACTTCCGAGGACACCGATCGCGACGACCACGAGAGTGACGACCACGCTCGCTCCCGAAATCACGACCCGGACCCCCTGGGAGTAGACGATCGCACCCACCCCCGAGGGAAGCGCGATTCCCGGTGATCGCGGGTCCAGCCGCGGTTCGCGCCAGGCGAGCACCAGCACCGCGAACGAGAACGTCAAGGCCCAGGCCGCTCCGACAAGCGCGTACGACAGTGGGATCGGCAGATCCGTCGCGCCGCCGATGCCGTGCGCGAGAACCGTCATCCGCGAACGAGCAATGTCGCCACCGTTCGCCGCGCGTGGTGCAGTTCGATCTCCACCCGCCCCGGCACATCCACGGTGAAGCGGAACCGCTGTCCAGCCCCAGGGGTGATCGCGAACGTGTGCTGCGGCGTGCCGTGTACGTGCAGTTCGTCGTCGGCGTCGCTGTCGACCACCACCTCGATCGGTCGTCCCACCCGGGTCTCGAGGCGGACATCGGCCGGGCTCACCGACCCCGCCGCGATCCGGACCGCGACGACGAGACTCTCCGAGTCTCCAGCCGTCGCGCTTGCCCGCGAGGCGGTGTCGGGATCGGAGGAGGCACAGCCGCTCACGAGCAGACCGCTCAGCAACACAAGCGCGCCCCACCGCCACACAGATGGCATCACCGCTCCTTCTTCGCGCCGTGCTCGGACGGTGAACCAGATGTGCGATCACGCGCCTCGGCGCGGCGGTCTCGCACGGCGACGAACACGACGACGGCGACCACGGCCAGGGCGGGCAGGAAGGCCGGTATCGCGAGCAGCAGCGAGTGATGGGCCATCACGTCCACGCCGTCGGCGCCCCCGCTCATCGCGAGACCGCCGGTTCCGCCACGGTCGTCGGGCTCGTGTGCGGATACCGGTCGTTGATCCGCGCCGCACCCCAGGACAGCGCGCCGACGAGGGCGAGGCTGCACACCAGGACGACCAGCGATGCCGCGCCGAACAACCAGGACGGGTAATCGAACGAGCGCTCCCGCTGCAGCACCGTGATCTCGGCGATGAACGGGCGGTTGAACGACGCGAGCGCGGGAACCTCGTCGACGCCGATGCCGGGGTCGGCGGCCATGAAGATCGGCGCAGCGGTCAGGACGCGCCCGTCCTGCAGCCGCAGAACAGTTTTCCACGACCCATGAGCCGGGACGGGTTCGGTGGAGACGTAGTGCCCCGGGCCCACTCGTCGCAGGTGGTCGACGACCAGGCCGCGGCCGGGACTGTCACTGCCGATGCCACCTTGCCAGGACAGGATCTGGATCCATTCGGGGTCGGAGCCGACCAGATCGGCGGGCGTAACGCGGACGTCCGCCAGCACCATCCTCCCGCCTGGGCCCCATTCGACGTCACGCAGCGCGACCGTGGCGGTGGCCTGCTCCGGCACGTCGATGAGCAGCCCGTTGGCGGTGGCAGCCGCCACGATCACGACCGCGGCGGCCATCAATCCGCGGCGCACCGGCGGGCGTGGCAGCGGTTCGCCGCGCAGCGTCATCGCCAACAGTGCGCCGACGACACCACCGGCGATACCGGTGGGCACGGCCATCGCCAGCAGTTCCGGCCACATGGCGGCAGGCCAGGGATTGACGAATACCGCCCGAACCCAAAAGGATTCGAGCCACAGGCCGACTGTCGCGATCCCGAGTCCGCACAGCGCGCCCCACCAGATCGGCCGCCGGATGAGCGGTAGCAGCGCGAGCAGTTCCACCACGACCGCGCAGCCGAGATACAGCGGGAAGACATTGCGCGGGGCATCCATGATCGGTCCGCCCACTAGGACGGCCACCACGGTGCGGACCAGGGCGGCGAAGCCGACCACCACCAGTGTGCTGAACGGCCCCAGGCTCGCACGGGCGGCGACGAGGGACACCGCGGCCGCGGCGGCGATGAGCATCGGCTGCAGAACGAGCCGGAATTGCTGCACCCCGAAGTCGTATTCCACCTGGAATACCGACAGTCCGATGAGCAAGCCACCGAAGGCGAAGGACCGCAGCAGCCACATCAGCCTGCCGTCGGCGCGGTCGGGCTCCGGTTTGCTGTGCCTGCCCTCGAACTCGAGCAGCAACACACCGATCAGTGACAACCCGGCGCCGCCGATGAGCATCAGATGCGTCGGCCCCCAGAGCGTGACATCTTGCCCGAAGATCCGATGCCAGATGTCGTCGAGGGGGAAGCCGATCAAGGCGTAGAGACCGGCGCCCGCGATGAGGATGCCGCCGACGGGCGCGTACCAGCTGCGGGTGATCCGCACCGCTGCGGCACCGGGCTTCTCGTCCAGGGGCAGCACGATCGCCGACATCCCGGCGGTGAACAGGAAGAACAATCCCGCCAGGATGAAATAGTGCGCCGGATTCGCCAGTGGCCCGTTGTCCCGGCCGTTGCCGACGTGGAGGCTGACATCCCAGATGAAGCCCAGCAGCGCGGTGAGGATCGTCGCGAGGAACATCGCCAGCGGGAGGGCGACCCAACCGGGCCGGTTGAACAGCCGCCCGAGACGGTCGGCGACGCGTTGTAACCACGTGATCCGGCGGGTTCGGTGGAGATACCCGATCCACAGCAGAACGACCGCGACCAGTCCGGCGGCCCCGGTCATGATCGCCACCTGGTCCAGCGCCGCTCCCCCGCCCTCGGTGCCGGGAGCGGCGAACCATTCGATCCTTGCATGCGCGGCGTCGCGCATGGTGACCTCCATCACACGAGCGATTATATGTTACTAACGGTATCATGAAAGTGGCGGGCATCGACCGTAATCGCGCCGCCGTTTCGGGTCAACCGACGATCGGCAGGGCGCGCTCTTCGTCCAGCCTGGTCAGCGCCCCTTGCATGATTCCGGTGACGTGCCGGTAGGCCGCGTCCAGATCCAGCTCGGGCCCCAGCACGTCGCGAAGATCGATCGGGTCGAGGAACTCGACGGTGATCTTGCTGGGCAACGGCAGATGCCCAGCAAGATCACCGAGGTCGAGTCCCCACGGCAGCGCGATCGAGATCGGGAACACCTTCAGCCGCAGCATCCGATCCAGCCGCAGCAGGCGCGCGATCCGATCACCGCGGGTGAGCACCAACTGACTCTGCTGCGCACCGATGTTCACCACCGGCACGATCGGAACCCGCTCGTTCCAGGCCAGGCGGAGAAAGCCGGTGCGACCGGCGAAGTCGATCCGGCCCTCCTCCCACGTCGGACGGTGCACCTCCCAGTCACCGCCGGGGTAGACCAGCACCGCCGCGCCGTCGCGCAGCACTCGCTCGGCATTACCCGGGTCGGCGTTGACCGTTCCGAAGCGGCGCAGCAACGAGCCGATCACCGGGTAGGCCATCACCATGTCGTGGGCGAGCTGGAAGAAGGGCCGCTGCGGTCCGAAACGCCGGACGAAGGCCAGCGTGGTCACCAAGACTTCCGGCGATACGTTCCCGCCGGAATGGTTACCTACCAGCAAGACCGGCCCCTCTTGCGGAACCCGCTCCAAGCCGCGCACCTCCGCCCGGAAGTAGAGGCGCACGAGAAGCCAGCCCAGATCCACGGTGTCGGCGATGAACTCCGGATCGCGATCGGCGGGGTCGGCGGTGGGCACTCGCGCCTTCACCTGCCCGGCGACCCAGTCCGTCGCCCGGTCGACCGTCCCGCCGGCCAATCGGAATACCTTCATGACCAACGGCTTCCGGCTAGCCGCCGATCGAGAGCAGCTGGTCGAAGAACGCCCGGTACCCGCGCAACGCCTGGCGCAGCCCCTCGGTGTCGGACGTGTCGCCGAGCCGCTCGTCCAGTTCGCGTTTGCGCTGGTCGTAGGTGGTGGTCAGCTGGCGGATGGTATCGCCGAGCAACTCGTCCGCGCGAGCGACCGCGTCTTTGGGGTTGTCGACGAAGGTAACCTGCACTTCCCGCCATTGGGTGCGCAGGCGATCGAGATCGGCATCGGGCAACAACGGCGCAGGGCCGCCCGACGCGGTTTCCGCCGTTGGCGCACCTTGGGCGGCGGTTTGCCCAGTCCTGCCGGTGTCACTCCACTCGCTGTCGATCACATCCCGTCGCGAGGCATCCGCGCGGGCCGACTCCGATCCGTGCGCCGCGGGCGTGTTCGATTCGGGCGCAGTACCGGTGGTCTGCGCGGGCTCGGCCTCGCCGACCCCGCGAGACGCCTCGGTCTGCCCGGCATCGCGCCGCGCCGCTGCCGTTTCGCCTGCCGGTCCGGCTTGCCGGCCACGGTCCGCCTGCCCGCTTCCTTCGTACTGCGACTCGACCCGCCCCTCACCTGCTGTCGGCGAATTCTCCTCCGCCCCATCGCGATAGGGACGACGCTCGGATTCGGTGCTCATGCTTTCACGTCCTTCTTGCCTTCGCCGCCCACGCCGATCAGATCTTCGAACACTTCCCGGTAGTACACGATGGCTGTGCGCCGGTCCTCCGTGGATACCGCCGTCCCTGCGGGGCGGGTCGCGATGTCGTGCGCGGCGCGATAGTGGCCCAGCGGCTCGGCATGCTCCACGGAAAGATCAGCCACCTGCTGCTCGTAGTTCTCCGTGGGGTAGCCGCGCTCGGACATGATCGTGGTGACGAGGCGGTCGGCTTCGGTCAACGCCCCGGCGGGGTCGTCGATGAATCGCTCCTGCACCTCTACCCAGCGGGTGGAATAGACCCGCTTCTCGTCGTCCGACAGGTCGCGTAGCCGCAGTTGCGCATGCCTGCGCTCGCGCTCTGCGAGTTCCCGCTCCGCGGTCTTGCGATCCTCGTGCTCCTGGACCGTCCGGTCGTATTCCGGGCCGAATCTGCGGCGTAGTCGCTGTCTACGCAGCGTCGGCCACCCCAGGAGCGCGACAACGGCCGCGATGACGACAATGGCGATGACGACGATGATTACCCATACTCCAGCCGACATCTGAACCTCCTTGTCGAGCTTGTCCGCTGGGGTAATGCCTCCTGGCCGTGGTCCCAAACATATGTTCGTCAAGAGGTTTCGACGTGGTGAGGTCAGCGAACCAGGGCTCGTTCGCGGCGGCGACCTGTTCCTCGTCGAGCTCGACGCCGAGTCCGGGGCGCGACGGCAAGGTGAGCAGACCGTCGGCGATACGGTAGGGATCCCGGGAAATGCGCCGGCTGTCCTGCCGGATCCGATGGATGTCGATGGCGGCGCATGAAAATGATCGGACGCCCGGGGCCCGGTCTGCAGCCCGTTGACCGACGCCTCGATGATGTCGAGCTCGCCGAGCCGGCCGACCTCGTGAAGAAAGTCAGCTGATGACCACCTCACACATCGATGCCGCGCATCTGACCGGTGCCAACTTGGTGGGCGCCGCGGACGTCCCCGGCTCCGCCGGGCTGTTCCACGCGACGAACCCGGCGACCGGCGCCGATCTCGGTCCGGAGTACGGCGAAGCCGACGCCGGGACGGTCGCCCATGCCGCCGAACTGGCCGCGACCGCTTTCGAGCGCTACCGGCACACCGGCCTCGGTGCGCGCGCGGCGTTCCTGGAGAGCGTCGCACGGGAGATCGAGGCGCTCGGCGAGGTTCTGGTCGACCGGGTGATCGCCGAGACCGAACTGCCGGAGGCCCGGGTGCGCTCCGAGATCGGCCGCACCACCGGCCAGCTCCGGCTGTTCGCCGACGTGGTGCGCGAGGGCAGCTGGACCGGCGCCCGGTTGGACCGGCCCGACCCGGTGCGCAGCCCCCTGCCCAAGCCCGATCTCCGGCAGCGCCGGATCCCGCTCGGACCCGTCGCGGTGTTCGCGGCGAGCAACTTCCCCCTCGCTTTCTCCGTGGCCGGTGGCGACACCGCCTCGGCCCTGGCGGCGGGTGCGCCGGTGGTGGTCAAGGCCCACCCCGCCCATCCGGGCACCTCCGAACTGGTCGGCCGCGCGGTCCGCGCGGCCGTACGGGAGCACGACCTGCCCGAAGGCACCTTCTCACTGATCCACGGCGGCGTGGACACCGGCTTGGCGCTGGTGCGTGACCCCCGAATCCGGGCGGTCGGCTTCACCGGTTCCCGGCGGGCCGGGCTCGCGCTCGTCGCGGCGGCCGCGGCACGGCCGGTACCCATCCCCGTTTTCGCCGAGATGTCCAGTGTGAACCCGGTGTTCGTGCTGCCGGGCGCCGTCGCGGAGCACGGCGCCCGGCTCGGCGCCGAATTCGTCGCCTCGCTCACCAACGGCGTCGGACAGCTGTGCACGAGCCCCGGCTTGGTCTTCGTGGCCGACGGACCCGGCACCGACGATTTCGTCGACGCGGCGACCGCGGCCGTCGCCGCCACGTCCGGCGCGCCGATGCTGAACGCGGGTATCGCCGCCGCGTTCACCGCGGGGGTGCGGCGCTTGGCCGCGACCGAGGCCGTGTGGACCGCCGCGAAGGGCAGCGACGCCGGGGCGGCCTGCACGGGCGTGCCGCAACTGTTCGTGACCACCGGTGAGCGGTTCCTGGCCGATCGGGAACTCCAGGAAGAAGTGTTCGGGCCCGCCTCGATCATCGTCCGGGTGACCGGAGCGGAGCAGTTCGCCACCCTCGTCGATGAGCTCGAGGGCCAGCTCACCGCCACGGTGCACGCCGTGGCCGCGGATCGCGAACTCGCCGCGACCCTGCTCGGCAAGCTCGAACTGATCGCAGGCCGGGTGCTCTTCGACGGCTGGCCCACCGGGGTGGAAGTCGGCCACGCGGTGGTCCACGGCGGCCCGTTCCCCGCGACCAGCGCGCCGTCGACCACCTCCGTGGGCAGCCGCGCCATCGAGCGATTCCTGCGCCCGGTCGCCTACCAGAACGTCCCCGACGACCTGCTCGCCGACGAGATCCGCGCGGACAACCCGCTCGGTATCTGGCGGCGCGTGGACGGAGCCATCACGCGGGACTGAGATCCGCTCCGCGCGGATACGAGACCGCGCGGCCGGGCGCGCGGCCGCCCCTGAGGGCGAAATGAGCGACTTTCAGCGACACTGATGGTGAGCAGGTCCAGGGGGCGCATTCACCGAGGTAACCGGCTCACGCCCAAGCCTGCTGCCTGGTCACCACGGGCAGTGGCGGGATGAGTTTGGCCCAGAATTCGCGGCGCACCGCGTCCCAGAGCCGCGTCAGCTCCGGAAGAAGTTCTCGTGCCTGCGCGAGGTCAGGGTAGTTGCCAGGGCCGAACGCGACCAACGGTGAAGCATCCGATGCCTTATCCACCGCGACGATCGCGATCAGGTGGTGGTGAACGAAACGCCACGTCGCGCATACACCGTCGACTTCGGTATGGCGTATGTCACTCATCGTCGAAACCCTGGCGTCGTACGCTCGGCTCGCACTTGCACCGACCCCGTGGTCCCCCGGCCGTATTCCCCTCCGCGCCACCTGCCTGGCCGTCGACTCGGCACGGTCGCGGTGAAGTGACCGTAGTGCGCGCTATGGCTGTTCTGGTTCGTTTCGAACATGGGAAATCCTGTTTCGATCGTGACGCCGCCGCGTCCCGGTTCCCAGGAGAGCGCCGGATTGACCGCTCTCGGCGCCGTGCTGGCCCCCCTCGAGGGTGGCGGCCCGAAGACCGAGGCCGTGGTGCAGCGACTCAGTGCCGCCATCAGCCTCGGCCTGATGGTCGACGGCCAGCAGTTGCCGAGCGAGACCGATCTCGCCGGTCAGCTCGGGGTGTCGACGATGACCCTGCGCGAGGCACTGGCCGTGCTCCGCCAGCAGGGAATCGTGCAGACCAAGCGCGGACGCGGCGGCGGCAGCTTCATCCGCGGTGCGGCGGAGATCCTCGAGAGCAGCTCACTGGCGCGCTTGCAGGAGATGAGCATCCAAGAATTGCGCGATCTGGGGGACGAACACTTCGCCGTCACCGGAGCCGCCGCCGTGTTCGCCGCACGCCGCGGGTTGCGAGCCGATATCGCGCGGCTCCGATCCCTGGCCGACCGGCTGAAGGACAGCAGCGAGCCCATATCGGCCCGCCGGGCCGACAGCCGCTTCCATATCGAAATGGCGGTGTGCGCGCAATCCACCCGTTTGACTCGTGCCCAGGTGGCGCTGCAAGCCGAACTCTCCACCCTGCTCTGGTTACCCCGACTGAAACTCGACCCGGCCGCCGAAGCCACCGCGCATCGCGATTTGGTGGACGCGATCGAAAGAGAAGACGACGCCCGGGCGAGAGAACTGGCAGAATCACAAACCGAATCACGTATCCGCCGCCTCGTCGCCCTACGTTTGGAGCTCAGTTGATCGATGAGGGATACCGATAGTTCTTCCACCCCGGTGACCGTCGAATCGCTCGTTCACGTCGTCACAGAACTGGCCGAGGAGGTCTACGGATCGCTGGGCATCATCGGGGCCGAATTGGCGGCACTGTGGGCGAGATCGACCGAGAAGCCGCAGCACGCGCCCCGATCGACCGACCTCGCGCCGCTGCGCGACACCATTGTCGGCGAGCTCGAGCGGCGTGGAAAACTGCTCGAAAGCGCGGGCGTAGTGATGGCCGACGGCGTTCTCGCGGATCGCCCCCGATTCCTGGAGTGGTGGTTCCTCGACACCGACCGCGGACCGCAACGTCTCGGGCTGGAATTGAATCCGCACAATGAGTACTTCTACGACTACACGGCCATGGACTGGTTCACGATCCCGCGCGACCAGGGTCGGCGCTGGGTGTACGGGCCGACCATCGATTACGCGTGCACCGATCAGTACGTTTGCACCTTCGCGATTCCGGTGACGCCCAATTCGGGAGCCTTCGTCGGAATCGCCGGTGCCGATGTTCCGGTCGCTTCGATCGAGGCAGTCCTGCTTCCGCGATTCCGGGCATTCGGTCAGCGGGTGGTGCTGGTCAACAGCGAGGGGCGCGTCATCATGGGCACCGATCCCGAATTCATCACCGGATCCAAGATCAGCCGCATGGCCCGATCCGCCGCGGCGATACCGATCGAGGCCACGTCGTGGTCGTTGCAGCCGCTGGACTCACACTGATGCGACGCGGACAGCGCTGCGGGGCGCCGGCCACGAGCCGGATGGCACGCGGTGCGCCCCGATGAATGGGGTCGTGCGGCACGGAGGGGTTCGCCGAATACTCGTCCCCATGAAGGCGATCACCGCGGGCCTCTTTACGCCCGCCACACTCCTCGCACCACTGTCGACCGCGCACGCCACGCCGTTCGAGCAGGAGGCGACCATCGCGGAACGGCAACCGTTGTAGACGCAGCCTGAAGGCTCGCCGAGATCGCCTGTCGGGCTCGCCATCTCGGAAGTTCGGGCGGAATCTTCGCGGCGGAGTCGCAAGAGCCACGGAAGCAGTCGACCGGAATCATCGTCTGGGTCGGTGCCGCATTGGCACACTTGATCAGTGAAAGGTGTGAAACACAGCATAATTCGCCGGCGCCGCCGTATGCCGTGCCGTAAGCGGGTTACCGGCTGTGTACTGTCCCGACGGGGCCGAACAGTCCGGGACTTCTCGCGAGAGAGTTCCCGGGGCTGTCTGCGACACCTGTGCGAGCAAGTAGCGAGGTAGTGGGTTGGATCGTTGGTGACGGCCGCGAGCGCCGGCACCACCTGAAGGAGAAAGCACGGAAATGAAGATGGACCGCCGTTCTGCGCGTGGAAACCGCCGTCGCCGTTCCGGCGGTCTGCTCTTCGGGCAACTGCTCACAGCCGCGGTCGAGTCCGCCGCCGACACGGTGGCGATCCGGTTCAGTCCGACAGGCGATCCCGCCGATACCACCCAACTGACCTATCGAGAGCTCGACGAATCCTCGTCGCGGCTGGCGCGGGAGTTGATCGACCGGGGATTGGGGCCCGGTAACGTGGTGGCCATCGGCATTCGGCGCTCGATCGAGTCGGTGCTGTCGGTGTGGGCCATCGCCAAGACGGGCGCCGCGTATGTGCCGATCGATCCCACCTACCCGCCGGAGCGGATCGCCTACATGGTGTCCGATTCCGGAGCGGCGCTGGGCCTGACCACTTCCGCGTACCGCGAAGCGCTGGGCACGTCGATCCCGTGGATCGAACTCGACGACCCGCGTGACCGGGAACGGATCGCACGGCGGCCCGCGCACCCGGTCTCGTATGCCGATCGGGTGCGACCGCTCACCGAGCAGCATCCCGCCTACGTCATCTTCACCTCGGGTTCGACCGGTCGGCCCAAGGGGGTCGTGGTCACCCACTCCGGATTGGGCGCGATGGTGGCGTCCGAACGGGAGCGCTACGACGTCACCGAGGGCTCGCGGGTGATGCACATCTGCTCGCCGAACTTCGACGTGTCGGTACTGGAATTGCTGCTCGCCTTCGCCACGGGGTCCACCCTGGTGATTGCGCCGCCGACCGTATTCGGCGGATTCGAACTCGCCGATGTGCTGAGGCGCGAACGCGTCACGCACATGCTGATCACACCCGGCGCGCTGGAATCGGTCGATCCTGAGGGGCTCGCGGACCTGCGCGTCGTGATGGTCATCGGCGACCGGTTCGGTCCGCACCTGGTCAGCCGGTGGAGCGGGAACGGCCGCGCGATGATCAACGGCTACGGCCCCACCGAAGCCACGGTCATCGCGACCAGCAGTGCGCCGCTGGTTCCCGGCGAGACCATCACCATCGGCGGCGCGATACCGGGATTCGGTCTGTTCGTGCTGGATTCCCGCTTGCGCCCGGCCCCGGCCGGGGTGGTCGGCGAGCTGTATCTGTCCGGTCCCGCGCTGGCGGAGGGCTACCTCAACCGGCGCGGTCTCACCGCGGCGCGCTTCGTGGCCAACCCGTTCGGCGGCGAGGCGGGCAGTCCGGGATCGCGCATGTACCGCACCGGCGACTTGGCCCGCCGACTCGGCGGGGGCGGCATCGAGGTACTGGGACGTTCCGATTTCCAAGTGAAGGTCCGTGGTTTCCGCGTCGAACTCGGCGAGATCGATGACGCGCTGAGCCGCCATCCGGATGTCGAGTTCGCGGTGACGTTGGGCAAGCGGCAGCAGAACGGCACGACCATGTTGGTGTCCTACGTGCTTCCCGAGGCAGACGCGGTGGGCATCGGGGCCGAGTTCGACACCACGGCACTGCTGGACTTCATCTCCGAGTCGTTGCCGGGGTACATGATTCCGGCGTCGATTGTGGTGTTGGATGAGATTCCGTTGACGCCGGTGGGGAAGTTGGATCGGGCGGCGTTGCC
>NZ_JBSGEZ010000110.1:0-13751 GCF_053603155.1 Nocardia sp. NPDC004260
CGTATTCCATTGGAATACGCCACGCCTGGCGGTGAGTTGGCTAGCTGGCGAGTGCAGCGACGCAGTGCGGTCGCGCGTCGTCGAGGAGACGGCGGACGGTACGCTCCTTCAAACCAACGCGGGCTGCCACATTGCCTGGCTCGAGTTGGCAATCAAACGCCAGGTACAGAACTTGGGCAACTTGCTCGGGGTCGCGTGTGATTGCTCCAGCGCACAAGCGCTTAGCAACGATGGCCCAGTCGCGGGTCGGCTCCGCGGTGGAAGTTCTCGGCTCGTCAGGGTTTGTGCTGCTCCGTGATGTGTGAAGGCTCGATTCCCGCTCGACAAGGCTGCGGAGCACGGCGACGGTCGCGAAGTCGTCATTCTGCTCCGCGACGGTCTCTCCGTGTGACGAAACCTCCGGAACTTGATCGTTCGCGCTGTGACGGTCAGTGTCGTCGGTTTCCGCGCTGATGTTGTCGCCAAGAAGGCGGCGAGACTCGTCGTGAGCGTCGACAGCGGTTTCTGCGGTAGCGGGACTGTCGAGCTCGTGAGCGAGAGGTTCGAATGTCTCCAGCCTCCGATTCTCGTGGGTGGGTACCAGTTGGGTGCGGGCTCGTGCCGGTGGCATTGTCAAGAGGACGGCAGTCGCGCCACCGATTGAGCCGTCGAGCAGAAGCGGGAACAGCTTCGCTTCGTCGATGCCGAAGCCAGCTTGGAGCGCAAGCTCCCGGAGAGCATCCCAACTGAGGTAGAAGCCCCCGCCGGCGAGCAGAAGGACGACGAGCAGCACGATGCCTTTAGCGATCCAGCCGTACTTGGTCGGCACTTGCACTATCAGCGCCAGGCCGTGGGTGTGGACCAGCACGGCAATGGGGACTATCGCTGCGAGCAGTGCTGCCACGAGAGGGGGAAGGAGAGTGACGGTGAGACCGGGAGCCGGATTGATGACAGCGGGGCCGGGATTCGCTACACGTGTCCAAGCGTGGAGGCCGTTGCCGAGCACGCTCACGAGGGCGCTGACCCCTAGCACCCACCACCAGAAGGTTCGGGCGGTGCGGATCGCCGCATCGTTGGTGTTGTCGACGGAGGTCTGTTCGAGAGTTCCGGATGGGGCTTTCATAGACGCCTTCTGCGATGTGTCGTGGTGCACCGGATGTGTCGGCCGGGCTGGCGGGTCTCCCCCACTGGTGGCGATGATGCGGTCTATTCCATTGGAATATCGGGGGTGGCGCGGCGGCCGCGCCGGAGGTGTTCGCGGGGCGGCCATCGGTGCTCGGGGTGTTGTTGTTTGAGTTGAGCGATGTGGCGGTTGGACGCAGTTTCGAGGAAGTCGCGCAGGGTGTAGGTGGGTATGCGCTTCTTCATTCCATTGACGGTCCCGTATAGGCGGCCTCGGACGGCGGTTGCCACCCAGGATTGCAGCGAGGTGACCTCCCCTGCGGACCGGGAGACGGGGTTGATTCCCCCACGCACGATCCTGGTGGCTGACGGCCACTGCCTGCCGTCGTTGTACTTCTCCTCAAGGATCTGGCAGTAGGCGGTGATCATGTCTTCGAGGAATCGGCGCATGCTGTAGGTGGAGTCGACATCGTCCTGCATTCCGATGATCACACCGACGGTGTCTCGATATATCGCGGTGGCGATCGTGCTCTGGAGCTGCGCTTCCGAGGGCGACTCCGTCGCCCTGTGCCGGGCGGCCGTCAAGCGGCGATCACCCCGTGTTCTTTTAACCAGTCCGCCACCGCGGCCTGGTCTTCGGTGATGCCTTCCTCCGGGACATACAGCAACAACGGTTCTCGCGAGGCGTAGCTCTCCCCGGCGTAGACCGCTTCCCGAACTGGCGGGGTGACGAGTGGACTGAACTCGGCATCATTCTTGAAGTTCGTGTACATCTCCACGTAGAACCTGCCCCTATTGGAGCTGATCCGGGTGGGAATGATCGCAACCGCCTCGATGGGGTGGTACTTCGCGGTGTCGCGGATTCGGTTCAGCGCGTCGTGGAAGTGCTTACCCATCGCTTTGTCGTCCGGGGTGACCACGAGAATCACGCCCGATCGACCGCCCTTGGTGCCTCCCCTCGCAGCCCACTTGAGCGCCAGGTAGTGCAGCGGGGTCGGGGTTCCTGCAAGGTCGAAGATTTCGATATCGGGGATTTCCTCTGGTGCACGCCCTTCGTCGATCGACTCCATTTTTTCCAGGACCTTCTCGTGGCCCAGGCTGTCACGCTCCATCACCGTCACTGCGTCACCGAGGGTGGTGCCGGTCGTGCCGATGCCGGAGGGGACCAGCTTGATGCGGCGCAGCCACTCTGCTTGCACCGGGTCATCGGACCACAAGCCACCGGTCTGCTCGGCCTCTTCGGCGGTCTCGCGACCTACCGTCAGCTCGATTTCTCGCATGGTCGGCACGCGCCGACCGGTCTTCGAGGTGGGATCGGGAACGGCGTCGACTTCGGCAAGGACTTCACCGACAACGTAAGGCGGTTCCATGTAGTGGAAGTAGGTGGATCCGTCGCCCTGGATGTCACCGTCCCAGAACCGAACGACAAGGCCGCGCTTCGCCCATTCACAGGCCTGGTTCACAGCACAGGTTGTCTTTCCGGTCGAGCCTGACGCCCCGAAGAATACGATCCGCGTCGGTGTCTCACTCGTCGTCATCTGTGTGCTCCGATCCCAGTCGAGTCTTGTCGTAGTCGGTGAGTGTGTAGTGGCCTAGGTCCGCGAGGCGGCGCACGTGCCGCTGGATCACAATCGGCCACGGTTCAGTGGCGTACTTGGAACGTGCTGCTTCCGCTTCGAGAGAGCCGAGGGCACCTGCCAGGGCAGCGCGGTGGATGTCGGGGCGCCGTCCTTGCAGTAGCAGGTGCTCGACTGCGGTCGGGCTGATGTCTTGACCAGCAGCAGCAGCGAACTCGCTGCCGTCGTCGTAGTCGATCCACTCCGCCGCCAGCACAGCGTCAGCGAGGATGTCTACCAGTGTGGCCGGGTTGGGATCGGCGACGATGCGTCGCATAGCGTTGACCCTGCCGTGGTGAGCGTCTTGGCCTGCGCGCAGGGCAAGCTCTATTTCAGCCGCCGCGGGTGAGGGCTGCGACGGGGTGGGCTGCGGCACTGATGGTGCTGCACCTTCGGGTGTAGCGACTCCTATTCCATTGGAATAACTTGCTGCGGGCTCCTCCCCTGCCGCTGTTGGTGTCCCCTCCCCCGGCACCGATATTCCATTGGAATAATTCGTTTCGTCTTGAGCTGGTTGGCTAACCGACTCGGAATCAGGAATTTTCGACTCGGTCCGATGGCGAGGGGCGGGTGGGGTGGAGTAGTACGTCACGCGGCCACTGTCATGGACACGCGCGCCAGCCAACTCCCCCGCCTCACGAACGGCGGCGACTTCGTCGTCACGGAGCTGGTGACGCCACTCTTCGGCTCCGAACAGCTTCTCCGGGTCAATCTCGTCGAGCCCTTCGCTCGCCAGAATGGCACGAGCCTTCGCAACCGCCTGGGCCTCGTCGGCGACCTTCTTCGCGTGGTTTACGGCGGTCCGCACCGCATCCGCAACCCGGGCGGGGCGGTCCAGGTCGTCAGGCTCGGTGAGCGTTCCGATAGCAGAGGCATAGACTGATTCCCGCTCGGCCTGCGGCAAATCCAGGAGTTCTCGCGCCGCATGGGGGCTGATGCGCGCCGCGGATACCGCTTCCTGGACGATCTTGGGGAGCTGCAACAGCTTGAGAGTCTTGCTGACCCGTCCCTGGCTAACGCCGACCAGCTCCCCCAATTCGGTTTGCTTTACCTTGTTGTACTTCTGAAGCCGGAGATATCCTTCCGCCTCTTCGATCGGGGTCAGTTTCTGGTGGTGGATATTCGACGAGAGGAACACTTGGGCGCAGATCGCCGGATCGGCGAGGTCATCCCTGAGCAAGTACGGGATCTCGGTTACGCCGGCACGTTGCGCGGCCCCCCACCGGCGATGACCATCGATCAACACGAGAGTGGCGGTCTCGGGGATTTCTTCAGCCAGGTCCGCATCGTAAGAGATGACCTTGTCGCGGGTGGCGACTAGCACTGGCACCAAGACATCATGCTGCTTGACGTCCGCGACAAGGCCGCTCAGCTCCTCCTCGGCCATGTGTCGATGCTCCGGGTTGAGCGGGTGCGCACCGATGCGGCTGATCGAGATGCGCGGAAGTTCCGCCACTTGCAGCGGTGTCATCGACTCCGCTTCCTTCTTGGCCTGCTCGATCACCCCCGCCGCCGCAGCCATCGCACCTGGACGCGATGCTCGTGTTGCGGCTGTCGCTGCCGCGCGCGCGGCAGCATCGCTGCCGCTCTTGCCGCGGACCATCTCCACCTCCTGGGATCGCTTGTCGCGCCGAACAACTCGGCACCAGTCTAATCATACTATAGTTATAGAAGACTATTCCATTGGAATAGCGTTGCGTCGAAGGGCTTTTCGCTGTGGGTGTCGTCACCATGATGACCTTGTGTGCAGGCGCGAATGTCGGTGCCGCTCTGAGGTCGGCCGATTACGGTCCTCGCACTCCTGCATGATCTGCGGCGAAAGAGAACTCGCGCCAGGAGTCGAAGCCGGTACTGGTCGCGGGTAAGACCCGCAAGGCGCGGCAGAGCTGAAGCATAACGCCTACAGCATGCACCCGCTGCGCGACAGTCCGGCAACACCCGGTATTCCAATGGAATACGCTCTGCGTAGAGGACGGCACCCCTGACGCCGAGCCCCGCGTCGGCCGCGGAATCCGAGCGCGGGTGGCCTCGTCGGCCGACGCGCAACTAAGGGTGGGGCGCGGCGCAACTTCCAGTCCAGGTACGCCTACACTTCGATCGACGCGCGCCTTGTCTCCCTCCGTGCCGAAGCTGGCGGGAATTCGACGGCCTCGACGAACCCACCCCTCGATTCGTATCGCGGGTAGCTGCTGCGTGAAGATGGTCGGGCTAGTGCAAGGGCGTAGGGGTAGGTGTATGACGATTTGCGTCACGTGACGCAAATTGGCCGAGGCTGCAGGCTTCAGCAGTACGAGCCCACCTGCGAACGCTACGTCCTTGGATCATGAGGATGTCCACTCCTCGGTCTCACCTATGGCAGCAGACCGCAGCGGCCTCCGCGTCTTCCATATCCTGCTACTACCGAGCGGCGGCGCTCCCTGGCTAGGGGACCGGAACCGGACACACCGCATTGAGATGTGCTTTGGTGTCTGCAGCGACGGCGGCCGCCTTGGCGTAGCCGGTGGCCTCGTGCGCAACGTCGATTCGGCTCGGTGCGCGGCCAGTGCGGGCGATCCAACCGTGTGCGAAGTCGGGCAGCCTGCGGGTCTGAAGTATCTGGCTCCCGCGGTGGACAGTGCTGAGACTGTGGCCTCCCGCGCCCGGTCCAGCAGCATCGGCGGCTCGTCGACGGGCGTCGAGCTGAGCAGGAACGCCAAGTAGGCGTAGGGGTCGCGGGGCCGGTCGAAGATCCGCCGTCCGGACCGGTACGCCTCATCCAGCGCGACGTGCACGTCGTCGGCCTGCATGCGGTTTTGCGCCAGTATGTTGGGAGCGATAGGTGTCTCGAACTCGGGCTCGATCGAGGACAGGACTGTGGAGGCCGCCAGGCGATCTCGCTCCATCCCGAATCGATCTGTTCTACACCGGCTGCCATATCCCGTTCACATCCAGAAGTGACAACTTTCGGCGCTCAGGCTGCTGCCAGAGGAGGCTGTTCCGTGCCCGGTGTTCCGCCTGTACGCCAGCGCGGGTCGCGCATCCCACGATGCATCGCATGGGGCACGGCGCTGAGGAGCTTTTCGTCGGCGGTGGAACCTTCTCCATGAGCCACGCGGTCGGCTGCGTTGGCTATGCGCTCGCGTTTTGCGAGCCAATCGAACCATGCGAAAGTGTCGATCGGTTCCAGCTCCTGCAGGAGCTGCCGCCGTTGGCTTCGTCGTTCTGCCTGCTCATCTGCCGACAGAGACCTCCACCACCTCCGTTGAAACCACAGCGAGCGCAGCGCCTTCGCGAGGGGGTGGGAGCTGTGGGCGAGGCTTTCGCCGGGGGAGAGGAGGGGGAGCAGTTCGCAGCGGAGGCGCCAGTGGGTGCGGTCGCGGGTGTGGCGGCGGTGTTGCAGGGTGGGGTCGCAGCGGCCGGTGGGGGGCGGGGTGCTACAGCTAGTGGGGGAAGTTTTTGTGCTTTCGGCCATTTCGATGAACCGCTCGGCCTGCGGGCCCGGGCCGTACGCCCGGCAGTCGTTGGCTCCTCCCGCGTACTCGCGCGCGACGATGAGGACCCCTGCGTCGAGGGCGAGGCGCACGGCGGCGCGCACGGTGTGCGTATCGAGACGGCTGCGTTCGGCGAGAGCGCGACCGCTGATCGAGCCGCCGCGCCGCACGATCGCCGGTGCGAGGGCATGAAGCAGGGCCGCAACGCTATTGCGCCGTTGCGGTCGTGCTTCCCGGATTGCGGGAGCTGCGGCGGCCGCGGCAGCCAGCCCGCGACGAACAGCGTCGATTCGTGTGGCATCTGCCTCGTCGAGCTCCGCACTGTCGATGCGGTAGCGCCGGGGCCGTGCTGTGGCTGCTTCGGCGACGGCACGTCGCCAAAGGCCGATCCAGCCGCTGCGGCCGAGCTTGCGGCAGCCGAGCGGTGAGGCAGCCTGGGCACGCCGCCACGCCTCGTCTTCGTTGAGGTTGCGTTCAGCTGCGACCGCAGTGACAGCGGGCATCCAGAGGTACCGACGCCACCAGAGTTCGCCTTTGCGCGCCGATTTGCCGCCGATCAGGCTCTCGTGCGACCAGGCCTGATCGGCGGTGTAGTCCAGGCGCGCCATGGCGCAGGCGAGGCCGTATTCACGGCCGGAGCGGGATTGGTCCCGGTTGCTGGCCATCGGTCGGCGGCTGCGGTTCGGGCTCGTGTGCTTGGTTGGCTTCGCCCGGAGCGGGTTGGCGTCCAGGACGTCACGGGTGGTCATGGTTGCGCCGATAACTGGGGCGTACCATCCCATTCGATGTGGAGCCGACAGCAGCCGTAGCGCCTTGCCGGTTCGGTTGTCGACGACGACACGGTGCTTCCTGCTCAGCCGAGCGCACAATGTGGCCCATTGGGCGATCTGTCGCTGTTCGCGAGCGATCGCGATGAGGTGGCGGCCGCCTGGGCGACCCGACTCCCGGACGATGTAGGGGAGTTTGTGCGTGATGCACCAGGCGACGAGGGCTTCGGCGCAGATGTCACCGAGGATCGCGTCTGCGGACTTCGGGTCCACGTCGGCTCCGATGATCCCCGGCCGCAATGTGCCGGCGATGGTGCTGGCCTGACCGAGGGCAAGCGCACGGCGAGCATCACCGAGATCTCGGACTGTTCGCGAGCCCGTGTTGTCGGCGTCGATAAGCACGTACGGCGCGACGTAGAGGATGCGGTCCAGAGCTTTGATGTGCTCGGGACTGAGCCTTTCATCGGCGGCGGCCGCGGTTGCTGCTGCATGGTCGGCAAGACGAAGATCAAACGCGCTCGGTGAGGTCGCAGCGCTGTGCGGATAGGCGACACAATGCCGTGTTACTGGACCGGCATTTGGGTGTGCGCTATCCTCAGACCTGTCGTGCAAAACTGGTCCTTCCGGAAAGGGCGGATCAGCTCGGGTGGCGAGGGCTAACTCGTCACCTCCCTACTTCGGGAAGCCCCATGGCCTGGTCCGCCCTGGGGCTTCCGACATTTCGGGAGGTCTTCCGAACTGTCGGTATTCAGTTACTGAGTGCGCGGCCCATGTGGTCCGACCGCTACAGCCGCTTCGGCTGCTGAGGGGGCTTGGTGTAGGCGACTCCCTGCTAGTAGTCCAAGGTCTAAGGCCTCCCGGCGGCGGTTGTCCGGGTGGGAGCGTCAGCTAACGGGTTTCAGCTCAAGCCGCGGATTCCGAAATGTCGTCCTGCCGCTGGGGCCGCGCGTTGTTCGGTACAGCGAACAACGGCTCGCGTTCGGGACTGGCCTTGGGATCGTCCCGTTCGATGAGCCACGCGATGTAGTCGGTCTCGGTCATGCCACGCTCTTTGGCCTTCACCTTCGATGCCTCGCGAACTTCTGGGCAGACACGCACTTTCAGCTGGAGGCGATCGCCGAGGCTCGGGCGCCCCGGACGTCTCGATGAGATTTCAGCCATGGCGCCGATTCTGGTACCTGAATCCGTCGAAACTCGGTACGACACGCCGCTCCGGCGAGATTCAGGTACCCGAATTTTTCTCGAGGTCGGTATCGCACTGGTCAGCCTGTCCCTCCTTCCAGTCCTGAACTGCCCGGTTGTGACAGCGCCATCCGAAGCCGTCGTCCCCGTCAAGGACCGGCTGCCTGCTGACAGGCGGCTGTAGCTGGCCAGCTCGCAATTCAGAAAGTAATAGGAATCTTAGAGGAATGTCAACGGAAGAAGCCCGGTGCTCCGGGTCGGTTTCCGCTGTCAGCGCGCATCGCTGCACGGGGGAGCGATGCTCACGCAACTCGGAGGCAGAGTGAGCGGGCGGAAGTGACCCCGCCGGGTCGCTCGACTGCAGGGCAAGCACTTTCGGCCCGGTGCCCGCGGATGCCTGCTTCGGCCAGCCCGGAACCTGCGGTGTCAGTCCGTGGGTCCATGGTTGGACATGGTGACGAGGTGATCGTGGGCCCGCCTGCGAGTCAGAAACTAATGCGAAATTTATTGGAATGTCAATGTACGGCCTTGTCGTCCATGTCGAGGGCCACTGCCGATGGTGGATCGGGTGGCGGTTTGGCGACGCTCGCGCAGTCGGGCATGTCAGGCGTGGGATGCGGTTGAGGGCGGTGCCCAATCGCTCTGCAGACGAGTGACTTTCGCCATGATGTCCAACCTGCTGAGCCGGGGCCGCGCGACGGCAAACCTAAGCCGATCCTGGCGGCTGCGGGGGCAGTGAAACATCAAGCGACGCTGCGGCCGGTTGATCAGAGCGCGAAAGATGCACTGCGTGGTGGCTCAGCGCACCATCGCCGCCGCCAACCACGCCGCCGATCGGTGGTCAAGGGGGTGGATGGGCAGGGCGGGACCGGAGCCGCGGACTTCAGGTGGAAGTGCGCCTGTCAATCATGCCGCGCACCAAGTGTTTCCCGCCCGAGATGAGCCGACTCGCCGAGGCGGTCAACGCCTCCCTGACCCACGGTCCGTCCGTGGGGGCCGGATCGCACCATGAGTAGCCAGCGTTGATACCGCCCCAACGGGGTTCGACCGTTCCCTCCTGAAAGTTTCCGATAACTTTCCTTTGACATTCCAGTCTTCTTCGCCTTAGATTCCATTCAGGGAGGACGTCCGGGGGAGGGATCCCTTGTCCGGCCGAACGGCGCGTGCGTGTGCCACGCGGTCGTCCGCCTCTCACTGCGGGCGGCGCGAAGGACGCACGCCCGATTACGAGGGAAAGGAATCTCCAACCATGGGTGCAGTCCTGAGCGTTGTCACCTTCGTCTTGAACGCCGGTGCCACGCTGGCGTACACGGTCAATCAGATCGTGCACGCTGTCCTGCCGTTCCTCTGATCTCGGCGTGTTCGGCGGCCGCATTGCCGTCGGGCTGCTGGTGAGAACATCGTGGCCTTCGCCCCGGGTGCCGTGCTCGCGGCGACCGGATGCGACAGCCCTCCGATGTGAGGCCCCTGCGGGCGCTCGGGCTCGAAGATCGAGCATCGGATGCCCGTGGGGGCCGCTGTGTTCCGGCGGTCTGCCCCGGCATGGGCGGACCGACCGCTTATCGAGTCACCCCGCGGTGCCACCTGCGAGCCTTGAGGTTCATCGGCGCCGCCGTAGCTGTGAGGAATCAACTGTGCGCCACGTCTTTGCGCTGAGCGCCGCTGCAATGGTCTGCGGCGGGACGGCGCTCGCGGCAGTTCCTGTCCACGCCGAGCCGCCGTCATGGCCACCAACGCTTCTCGACGAGGCCACCCCCGTTTCGCCGGCAGCGGGGAGTAGCCCTGGCGGTCCGCCGATGGCAGAGATCAGCCGTAACGAATTCGTCTCCACCGGCCTCGACCCGGACGCTGCCGTGCCGGTGTCGCATTGTCCGGGTCTGTTGGTCCTGGGAGTGCAAGGCACTGGGGAATCCACGCCCACAGCGAATCCGGACGTCACCGGCGGGATGCTCGGCACAATGGTGGGACCGATGCTCGCGCAGGGCGTGGACATCGAGCAGCTGACCATCCCGTACGAGGCCAGCTTCGGCGGTGCCCCGGGAACGGGCCCGGGTACGGCGCCATTCGCGGCATCGGTCGACCAGGCCACAGCGCGACTGAATGCGACGGCGGCGGAGGTCGTGTCCCGGTGCCCCCAGACGATGCTGGCAGTGGCCGCCTACTCGCAGGGTGCTGTGGCGGCCGCCGAGTTCGCGCGTCAGGTCGGGGCCGGGCAGGGCCCGGTGCCCGCTGATCGTGTCGCGGGGGTGGCGCTGTTCAGCGACGGCACTCGCCCCGCGGGTGGTGCTCCCTTTCCCGGAGCGCCAGGACAGATGACCCCCTCGCCGGCGCCGGGCACCAATGGTGCTGCGACATCGCAGGTGCATTTTCCGATGCCCCCAGTCAGCGGTGGCATCGCGCCGGATGAAGCAGGGTTCGGCGCGCTGTCCGGGCGCGTCAGCGAATTCTGCGCGCCTGGCGATCTGGCCTGTGATGCACCGGATCGGGCTGCGGTGCTGCGCACAGCCGCCGGGCTTGCCGCCCGCGCGAATCTGCATGATCCATTCGCCGCTTTTGGTTCGATCGGCGCAGCTTGGCAGCAGACGACTGCGGCGGCCACTTCGGCGGTGGTTCTCAACGATATCCAGGTCGACGGCGCTGGCGTCAATTATGTTCCCGCCGCGACTGTTTCGGATCGCATTGCCGATGCGGCCGACCCGAGAACGGCGGTGCCGGATGCGGGCCAGGCGCAGGCCACCGCAGAGAAGGTCAACAGCATTGTGGCGGCTGTGGCGGCCGATCCGCTGCGGCAGTTGCCGCAGCTGGCTGGGCAGATCAGTGCAGCGGTTCAAGCGGAGATGGCGGCCAACGCCGACCTGCTGAATCCCTCGACGATCCTGAGCTATGCCGACCCGGTCGGCAACCACACCAGCTACAGCGGTGATGGGGCGACCCAGCAGGCCGCAGCCTGGTTCGGGGCGCTGTCGCGCGATATCGCCACCTCGCGAGGTGGGCGATGAAAGCGGAGACGACCTCGGCAGGCGCGGTCGTGGCCAGCCGCGTCTGCGGCACCCCGCAACCAGTGCGGCTGGACCGTTGGCTCCTGCAAGGCAGCTTCACGACACCGGGAACGGGTGTGAAGGTCATCGGCATCGAGCCGATCGGACAGCGCTGCTGAGGGTTCGGGACTGGGGCAGCTCATGAGCCATGACGACATCGCACTAGTCATCGCAATCGCACTTCTTGTGACCGTCACGGTGATGGCAGTGATCGGCTTGCGAGGGCCGCGGGCCGCGGGGCGCGATTTACCCGCCGTTGATGCGCGTCACAGCCATGGGGACCAGCGATGAAAGACCGGGATCGTCCCCAGAACTGGCTGGAAAGCATGTACGGGCTGCGGCTACCGCCGTCTGCCCAGGCGCGCAGTGATGAGCTGGGCGTGTGGGTGCGGGAAATCGAGATCCGCGCCAGCGGACCTACGGCGAGCGCTGTCGATGTCGGTCAGTGACGAGGTATCGGCGGCGGTAGTGAAGGCGCTCGACAGCGCCCGTGGCCTGCGGCACGCCGGCGCGGGGTTGGTAGTGGTGCTGTTTCGGTGTGGCGATGTCGCTGCGGTGCTGCATTGGCGTGCCGACTGGTCGTTGACCGCGACGATGACCGAGGTGGCGCGATCACTGGAAGTTGATGAGGCCGTGCTCGTCGTGGTGGGGTCCACGCGGGTCGTCGGGTCGATCATCGTGGCCTGCGACGCCGCGGCGGATGAGTTGACCAGCGCGGGACTGGTGGTGGCGGCACGCGTTCATGTGCGTGCGATTGCCGATGGCGGCATGCTTTGGACGGATCTGGGTGTCACGGCGGCGCACGATGGAGCGTCGCCACCTCGAATCGGGGTATGGGGGAATCCCTCGCGAGGCCGAATCAGGAACGCATTCGGGATGTTGCGCCGAGGTTGACAGCGGTGCCGGGCGTTGCATCCGGCAGTTCACGCCGACAGGAAGGTGACGGGTCGCGGCGACTACCTGCTGCCATCGGATCGACCGGGCGATGGTGTGACTGTCGCGCCGATCTTCGGGGGCGTCCCGGGCGTGGGTGGGAATTTCGGACCAAATCCAATTGCGTCACAGCATTTTCGATGCTTTCGCTCTGCCGCGGTTGTCGCGTGACCGGGTGTTGCGGAGCGATGCTGTATAGAAGGGGAGGCTAGGTGTTTGCTCGTTTGAGGCGTAAGTCCTCGACCCGGTCGCAGTTGGAGGAGCTTGTCGATCGGCTGGAACTGCCGGAGAACTGGAGTGTGGAGGTATTTCTCGCCGCGCTGGAGCGTATGCGGGGACGCCGAATCATCCGGAGGCCGCTGCCGGTGAACGCCCCGGTGGGATTGTGCGGGTTGTGGCTGGCGCGTGAGCACGACGATGTCATCGTGCATCGAGTGTCGTCGGATCCAATCCAGGAACGGCATGTGATCGCGCACGAGGTGGCGCACATGCTGCTCTGCCATGGCCGCCCTGCCTCACCTGCACAGGTGGCTCGAATGCTCATGGGCGTGGATGCGGAGGGCGAGTTGGAGCCGGCCGTGGTCAGGACCGTTCGCTGGGCCAACGCCTACGCCCGGCACGACGAGTACGAGGCCGAACTCTTCGCGACGCTGATCATGACTCGCCCACACCGCAGCGGGACAACGCGGTGATCGCGATAGGCGAGCGTTGTGGCGGGGTGAAGCCCCGCAAACGCCGGGTTGGCCTACGGTCGGCCATGTCGTGTCCGACAGTCCGTCACTGCGATCTGTATGTCGCTGGTGTGGTTGGCTGCGCGACGTGCTGATGCTGCGGGGTGGGTGTCGACGTCTTCCCAGCAGCGTTCAGAGTCGCAAGTTCTGGCCGCAGTATGAAGGCGATGCGGGCCGACTGTCGGCCGCAGTTCGGGTCACGACGACGGCGGCAATGAGTTGAGGATGTCGATGAGCGCGTCGATCGTTGGCCCATCGAACGTGTAGCCGCTCTGCCCATCGGCAGTGAGGTTGCGAGCAGCGGGAGTCTGGGTGACGCCGAACCGCTGGAGCGCCAGTTCGAGGCGAACCATCCGCTGCACATCGCTCTCGCGGAGGGCCTTCTTCTCGAGCGGGGTGGGCGGGGTGTCGCCATGAAGAGCGCCGGCGGAACTGTTGGGTTTCCACTTGAGCGCGCGGTCGACCTTGCTCAAGGTGGAGAGATGGGGCACGTGGCCCTCGCCGCGTTCGATCTGTCCGAACCTCTTGTCGGACAGACCGCCGCGCTCGGCAGCCTGGGCGATGGTCAGGCCAAGTGCCAGTCGGCGCTTCGATACGAGTTCGCCGTACTGCTTGAACTTCGCCCGTTCGTCCATAGACAGGAATATTACCGGTAACTCACCGGTCAGTGACACCCCAGTCTCGGGTAGCTGTCCACAAGCCCAGCTCGAGGCGATGATCAGTACACGATGCGGCAGCGCCGCTCAACAACGGCATTTTTTTCCGTTGACAGTCCGACAAGTTTCCGATTAGTTTCGGCTAGTGTGGTGGGCGGTGCGTCTCGCTGCGCCCGGGGGTGGCCTTTGACCAGGCCGAGGATCGCGCGCAGGATGCGGTCCGCGTCCAGGCTGACCACCTCGTCGATCCGCCCGCG
>NZ_JBSGEZ010000111.1:0-13685 GCF_053603155.1 Nocardia sp. NPDC004260
CCTACGACCCCGCCCGACACGGCGGCGCCCAAACCCTGCAACCACAACCGGTCGCTACTTCTGCGGTATGAGGTTGACATAGGGAGTGTCATGGCAGGTCCTTGGAAGAGGCGGGAAGGATAGCGCCGGGTGTGGTGTTCTTGGCGGCGCGCAGGGCTTTCCGGTGGGTGAGGAAGCGGTTCCAGTCGCGGTCGAAGTCCCGCAAGACCAGGTGCATGTCCAGGTCCTTGAGCGCGGCCGGGAGCCGTTCGGCGGCGGCCATGATGGTGTTCTCCACCTCACGGCCCCGGTACAGGTACAGGACTCCGGTCATGGGTTTGGGTTGCGCGTCGCGGGCGGCCCAGATCGCGCCACGCAGGGCCTTGTCCATGTTGGCGGCGCTTTTGGCGGTCAACTCGACCTCGACCGCCCACCACCCGTAGATGCCGTCGACGACGCCGAGGAACCGGCCGTCGTGGATGTGCCCGAGTGTGGCTGTGCGGGAGCGGGATTGGCGGCGCTCCTTTTCGGCCTCGTGCTGCAGTCGGCGTTCGGAGACCCAGTTGGTCAGGTCGGAGCCGTTGAGCATAGTCCGGGCCTGGGCGACCGCGCGATAGTGCTCGCAGTGGTTGTTCGTCGGCTTCCACACCGTGTACGGCCGCCACCCCAGATACGACGCGGCCGTTTCGCCGGTCGGCACCACCCACTTCGATCCGGCCTGGACCTCGACCAGCGTCGACTGCACGAGACGGTCTTTACGCAGCTGCCGAACCAGGTTGTAGACCGTGGTACGCGGCAGGTCCAGAAACCAGCCCAGCACATCCACCTGCATGCCGTACATGTCCACCAGCGCGGTCGCCGCAACCGTGGAGCGAGCCGACAGTGACCTTCCAGACTGCTCCGCAAACAGTCGCTGGACCGTCGTGCGTGGAAGCCCGATGCGTTCGGCGATTTCCCTGCTGGTGTGTCCGGATTCGTGCAGTGAATTCGCTTCGCCGAGCACGACTTCGACCTTGCGGGCAGGGATGCGCAGCTGCCGCGCGATCTGCTGGTAGGTGGCTCCGAGGTCACGTAGTTCCCGGATGCGCCGGTCACGTTCGGCAGCTCCCCCAGCCGCATGAATCTTCCTGTTGTGGTCGGTCATCGGCTGCGCTCCACCCGGGGCCAGGACGCGCGGAGCCGGTCATACTCCTCCATGGTTTGGTACTGCGGGCGGTAGCGCGGCACCTCGACCGGCGGGGACTGCTGCGCCTGCTCGGCGTGCAGCTGCGGGTGGATGTCGGCTTCCTTGATCGGCGCCGACGCCGCGGCGTGGTCGGCCAGGATCTGCGCGCGTTCGTCATCACTGGCGCTGCGTGGACGGGTGAGTCCCAGTTGCTGGCGCATCTCGGCGGCCTTGGCCTGGATCTGCTGCTCGGCCCACCGGTCCCACACCCGAGTCGGGTCGGTCGCGGCCATCCGCGTTTCCAGTGCTCGATGGGCGTCCGGCCACAACTGCGTTTCCGGGACCTTGACCATTTCCGACACCGCCGTCCGGTGACGCGAGTACGGAAGGCGGCCCTTCATGATCCACCGCTCCACCGTCTTGGCGTTGACCTCCAACTTCTCCGCCACCTGCTCCGGCGTCAGTCGTGCCCGGTAGATCGCCTCGCGCAACTTCTCGTTCGCGTCCGGCGAGTGCCGCACCCGCGATTGACCGGGCCACAGCTCCTCGACGCTCGAACCGATCGCCTCGACCACTGCGTGGCGGTGCACCGGAAACGGTGGACGACCGTCCATGAGCCACCGCTCCACCGTCTTCGGGTCGACCCCGACCTTCTTCGCCAGCTGCTCCGAATTCACCCCGGCCGCCGTCATCGCCTGCCACAACCGATCGTTCGGCCGACGCCGCTCTACACTGGACATGCTTCAAGGACTCCAATCTGATTGAGGCACCGAGCCGAGCGGGGGCCAACCCGCGGGGCTCCGAGTTCCCGGCGACTGCAATCGCCGGGGCTCTTTGGCCGGTCGATTTATCCCCCCTAAACCACGTTGGCCAAGTTGACCGCCTCGATTTAGCGGGGGTAAACCGAGGGTAGGTCGATCATCGCGTCGAGTCAAGAGGGCCTAAACTCTGCCTATGACCGAAGGTGATGAGTTCGACGCCGTGCGGAGCGATCCCAACCCGCTTCGGCGGGGGCGGCGCGCGACTGAGTTGATGACCATCTATCAACAGCGCGCCGTCGAGCTCGCTCGGCTACGACGCGTCGCGATCGACGAGGCGCACCGAGAACTCGGTCTCAACTACACAGACATTGCCGCGGAACTCGGCATCACGAAGGGGCGAGTGACGCAGATCAGGAACACCGCGCCTCCGGCAGAGAGAGCGTTCTTTGGCGTAGGGCCGGTCTCAGTCGGCATCCCTCGCCGATACGGCATGGAGGACGGACGTGAGCGACCGTTCTTCGACGCGACTGATTTGACGACGCAGGCAACGGTGGAATATGTGCTCGGGCGGCTATCGCTCAGTTCAACTCGGTTCGCCATCGAGCCGACGCAGCTGGACCTTCCGGACGGTGACGTCGTCGTCATTTGTGGTCCGAAGTCTGCCCCGGTCGCCCGCGCACTCCTCGATGAGGATCCATTCCTAGACTTCACCCAGGATGAGGACCAGCGGTGGTGGATCAGAGATGAAAGCACCAAACGAGGCGCGCGGTACGACTCCCCATATCGTCGTGCAAAGCCGGTTCGTTCCGACGTCGGGTACTTCGCCCGGCACGCCCATGCCTCAAGGGTCGCGGTCCACGTCGCGGGAATCACAAGCGTCGGTTCCCTGGGGGTGGTCCATTGGCTGGACGAGCATCTACCAGACTTGTTCAGGGGAAACGAGGACAAGTCAGTCAGCGGCGTCGTGCAGTGCGAATTCACCGACGATTTCAGGGTGGAGGAAAGTCGCCTGATCGCTGGCCCCTACCCTTGGTGACATGGAGGCCAGGTTCGAGCTGAGATCGGCGCAGCTGCCGGGGTCTTCAAACGAAGACCGCATCTACATGAGTGCTAACGCCGTCGTTGTGTTGGACGGCGCCACTTCCCATCGACCGAGCGAGGGACCGACGGGTGGACAGTACGCCGAGTGCCTTGGCGCGGCGCTAATTGACATCCTCACGGCCGAACCGCACACGACGGCACTGGATGCCGTACTGGAGGAAGCTATAAGGCGGACAGTGGCAACACTTCGCCTTCCCGCAATGGCGAAAGTGTCTCCGTCTTGCACAGTCGCTATCGCTCGGCACCGATACGACGACGATGTGGTTGATTTATTGCTGCTTGGGGACTCAACGGTTGTCATTGGCCGCTCGGATGGGACCGAGCAGGTTGTCACGGACGACAGGATGTGCCAGCTGGATCTGCCGAAATCTCATGAGTACAAATCGCGCTTGAGACAGGGCTACGGATACGACGACACACACCGGGCGATCCTCGGTGCCCTGCAACAATCCGAGCAACTGCACCGAAACGAGCCCGGCGGATACTGGATCGCCGCAACCGATCCGCTCGCAGCTCGTCACGCTGTCACCTTCGCGTGCGATGGCCGGACGTTGCAGTGGGTGATTCTTGCGACAGATGGCGCGGTGGATGGGCTCGCATCAGTCGGCCTCGGCTGGCGGCAGGTTGCAACTGCTGCTGGCGACCCCGAACTGTTGAACCTACTTCGGCAGGCCGCCGAATGGGAGTCGGGAGTAGACCCACATGGACGGCTGCGCCCCCGGTCGAAACGGCACGATGACAAAACCGTTGCAGTCGTTCGCTTCTGACTCTGCCTACCCCATCTCGGAGCTGGCCCGGGATTGGCTCGGGATCGGCCCGGGATTGGCCCGGGACGCGGTAGTCCCGACCAATCCCCAACGGCCCGCCTCGATCTCGCGTTGACCTGCGCCTTCGGCGCAGGGCTCTCCCCTCACCCGACCCCGATTCTCTAGGGCTTCGCTGTTCCTAGAGAATCGGGGTCGGGTGAGGGGAGAGCCAAGTGGGTCAAGTAAGTGGGTGAAGTGGTGAGTTGGAGGACCACAAGAGAAGGGTTGGGTGGCTGGGTGAGCAGGTGCGGATGTTACGTCTAGAGCAGCGCGAATCGCGTAACGAGAAGGGCCGGTAGGCGCGCGGTGCGTACTGGCAAGTGGGAGGTAGTACCACAACAGGAGGGGCGGCGTGGGCTGGATTGATGCCTATGTATGTCGGTGGAGGGGGGAGTATTTCAACCCCGGTCTATTCAGCTTGTTCTCGGCCGACTCCCGGCCGGTGTCTCGGCGACACAGCTGCGTTCGGCGGCGTCTATAGTGTTGCAGCCGAGCCGAGTTAGCTTATGCCGTGAGTCGAGGGGGAAGGGTGTGGATCAGCAGGGTTCTTGCTGATCTCCTTCGTCACAGGGTTGCCCGTCCGGTCGCTCGGCTGGAAGAGGTCGGCACGGCCGATGGGAGGGTCGTGCATGGGGTCGGTGACGAGCTGCGAAGGGGGTTACAGCAGAAGCAAGAGGCTGACTTGAAAGGCTCGCAGCAGGTTCTCGGGGCGGGTGCCGACGAGCGCGGTGAACAGCAGGTCGTGGCTGCACCGAGCGACCGAGACCACTCGCATACAGGCACAGGGGCCATCGCAGACCCCGCAGGGAGCGCTGGCGCAGTCGAGGTTAAGTCCAACGTAGAAGTGCGGCGTTGGTACAAAGACCAGGTGGCAAAAATTCCTGCGCTGGACGAGCGGTGGTCCCGGCAGGGAGTATCCGTAGAGGAGCGCGCAAGAAGAGCCGCCGAGATTCGCCACGCCGCCCGTCTTCGGGCTCGGGCGATGATGTCCAACCCGAACGAAGTTCGAGCGCTGCGAGCGCGAGACCTTCACGTGTACGGCAATCCTGATGGCCCGACGTTCGATCATCTCGTCAGGAAAGCGCATGCAGCCGGTCGCACAGGCGACGACGCCTACACCTACATCATCGGCAGTTCAAGCAGGACCAATGCGGAGGTCAACAAGCGAATACTCGGCGAGGAGAGCAGATGAGTGAATCGGAATTTCTACAACAGTCGTTGGTGTGGCGAGGAACCGGAGATGCCATCAGACCGTATCGCACATCGGTCGGAGACAAGGCGCTCACAATCCGTTTGGGCGATTTCCCGGACGAGCCGTTGTACACGCTCATCATCGATGGCTCACCTGTAGCAGCGTTCGACGATTGGCCCGCTAACTGGTGCAGACCGACAGGTCAAGAGGAGATCTGTTAAATCTCGGCGTGGATCCGCCACAGAGAAGTCTCCGAGTAACCGCACTCATAGCCGACTATCACGAGCGTGCGAGACTCCTCGCAGAAGTGCGGCGGGCCGCCCTCGAAGAGGCACATGACGCCTTGAATCTCAGCTATCCGGAGATCGCGGGCCGGTTGGGTGTTACAAAAGGTCGAATCTGTCGGATTCGAAGCGCTCAGGTCCAACCACCGTTGCAGCGTAGGCAAGGAGGGGACCGCAGATTTTGGGACCAACTTGGGACCACACGTTATGAACGTCCCTGCACGGCCAGCGCTTCGGAAGCTCCCGCACCGAATACACACCGTGCGCGACGTGCTCTAACACGAGTTTTCGACATCTGGGGGTCAAGTGGTCGCAGGTTCAAATCCTGTCAGCCCGACAATGAAAACCCCTTCCGACCAGCGTCGGAAGGGGCTTTCTCGTTCAGTGGAGAGGCGCCGGGATTCGACCCATCTCACAGAAATCTCACGTTTTCGGGCTCTCCCCGCGCGCCCAGGCCTCCAGAACGGCACGGTTGTCGGGCACGGTCTCGGGCACGTCGATGTAGTGCGTCTTGGCGACCTCGCGGGTGTTGCCGAGCTGGCGGGCCGCGCGTTTGGGGTCGTCGAAGGCATGATCGACGGACCCGGCCGACGGTGTCGAGCACGGCGGCGGTGTGAGTGTCCTGATGGGTATCGACTCCGCCGGCGACCTCGCCCGACGCGGTGTGTTGGTGTGTAACGGAGCGCATCGTCGTCCTGTTACTCGTCAACTGGGCAGGGCGGCACGCACCAGCCGGGCACGCGGACAAGACAGAGATGGGGCCTCTGGCCAGGCTCCTATGAAGTGACAACGCCACACCCAGTGAGTGCACACGAGCACCTCCCGCCCAGGCCGACAAATCCCGTTGAAGACCCCAAGTCAGTCAGTCGATGGGTCAGACCCCGGCGGGAGGTGCCCACCCACATCCTCTCTGTCAGTCGAACAGTCGCCCCAGCAGTGCGCCCTGACCAGATTGCAAGATGTGCGCAGCCTCCAGCGGTATCCAGAAGCATTCGAAGTGGGTAGGCTCGCCTTGACCGTCATGGTCTTCCTGACTGCTCCAGCGTTCGGGCGCGGCCTCGCACAACTCCAGCTGGAATACGTGCCTCTGCTGCAACTCCCACCGATACGGCGAGATGTCGTAAGAGTATTCGCCCAGCTTGCGGACAACTCTGAACTCGGTCAGTCCTGTCTCCTCGCGGGCCTCGCGCAGCGCGGCGTCCTCCGGCGATTCACCGCGACGGATACTGCCCGCGGGGACCTGGATACCGACCTCCTCGTAGGAGAACTCAGTGTGACGGAAAACCAGCAGCTTGCCGTCGCGCACGATGTAGACCAGCACTTTATCCTTGCTGACCTTTTCGGGCATCGGAGTAGTCCTCTCTGAAGAGTAGGTGGGATGAAACAGGTGACATGCACAGGCGATGAAGCCGACCAGCCCAGTGAGGGTCGGCTTGCAAGTAAACTGGTCGAAGTCTCTCACGTCGGCTCGAGGCGACGTTACGATTCCGTGTGGTTGCTCAGTACCAATCAGGTTGCACTCCACTGTATTCCAAATTCGGCGCAGCGCGACTCATCACGCGCCGGAGCCGGGATGGTTGTCAGCGGCCAGTTGGAACTCCATACGCACACCCCGAAGGTCTTCTGCTCGGTCATGGGGACAGGGCCGCCGCGGTCCACCAACGAACCACCTACTGGATTCTCCGTGGTGGGTTCCGTGGTCGGCACGGATGGCGCCGGGGTGGCCCGTTCCTATCGTTATGGACATGGAAATCACCACGAAGACCAGCACCGACATCACCATCGAACTCGAAGTGGCCGACCCCCGAGCAGCCGCCGCGATCTACGAGTCCGCCTTCGGGCTCGGTGACCGGATCGGGTTCCGCGCCTCGCAGACACCCAGCACCGGATTCCGCGGATTCCTGCTGTCGCTGGTCGTCTCCCAGCCCTCCGCGGTCGACAGCCTCGTCATCACCGCCCTCACAGCCGGGTTCACCATCGTCAAACCGGCCAAGAAGAGCCTGTGGGGATACGGCGCGGTCCTGCAAGCACCCGAAGGCACGATCTGGAAGGTTGACACCTCCCACAAGAAGGACGTCGGACCGTTCACTCGCGAGATCGACAACCTGGTATTGCTGCTCGGCGTGGCAGATGTCAAGGCCAGCAAGCAGTTCTACGTCGATCGCGGGTTCACGGTCGCGAAGAGCTTCGGCGGCAAGTACGCCGAGTTCGCCAACCCGGGTTCGCCGGTGACCCTGGCGATGTATCCGCGCAAGGCCGCCGCCAAGGACGCCGGGATGTCGCCGGAAGGCAGCGGATCGCACCGCATCGTGATGGACAGCGGCATTGGTTTGTTCACCGACCCGGACGGGTTCATGTGGGAAGCCACGGCCTGAGCCCACAAGTTGACCAGCGGCAGAACAGCAGGAGAAGGCTCATGAAGTTCCGGACCCACGTCGAACCGCCCGAGCCCATGCGTGGCCTGGAAGTTCCGCCCGAGGTGGTGGCCGCGCTCGGCGAGGGCGCGCGGCCACCGGTGACGATCACGATCAACGGGCATTCCTGGAAGAGCCGGGTCGCCCTCATGCGCGGCCGCTTCCTGCTCGGCCTCAGCAACGCCAACCGGCAGGCCGCGGGTGTCGAGATCGGCGAGGAAATCGGTGTCGAGGTCGAACTCGACACCCAGCCTCGTGTCGTCGTCGAACCGCCGGACTTCGCCGAAGCTCTGGACGCCGACCCCGTCGCCCGCGCCGCGTACGACGACCTTGCCTACAGCCGCAAGCGCGAGCACGTGCACGCCATCGAAAGCGCGAAGAAGCCCGACACGCGTCAACGGCGCATCGAGAAGGCCATCGCCACCTTGCAGGGCTGAAATTCGGTAGCGATACTCCGCCGACTGTCTACACGGGTCAGAGGAACGCCACCAGTGCCAGTAACTGAATCCGCTTCCGACCCGACGGCACCAACACCCGCGCCGATCCGAACGCATTGAAATACCGCGACGCGCGCGTCTCCGCCTGCTCACGCGCCCCTCGGATGCCAGGCTCGGAACCAAGGCAGGGTCGCCGATCCACAGGCGCGCTGTCTGCTGTTCATTGCTAACGCAGTTATCTGGCCGCGGGCCGGGAGCCGCTTGGCCGTGCTAACTGGCCGTCCTGGGGAATTCGTGCTGGCCGCTGACAGATGGTCGGTTCGCGCCCTGAGCAGGGCGGGAGCCGTAGCGCGGACAATGCAGTGGGAGGAAGCCCGCCGCACCGGCAGTCCCAGAACAAGCGAGGATCAGGCGTTGCGTCGCACTGCTACAACGGCCGAGGCAGCATCTCGTCAGGGGAACCGCGGCCTTATGGCGATCGCTGGCGGGGCGCGGATAGATGCTGCACCACATGAGCTTGGCCACCACCGGTTTGTGAGCGAAGGGAGCTGTGCTGTGGAGGACATCGCGGTGCGTTCGGTCGATGGTGTTCGACTCGATATCGCCCTTCATCCGGCTTCCTCGAGTACCGGCCGCGGGGTGGTGTTGCTGGTCCACGGAATCACCGTAGATATGGATGAGGGCGGCGGGATGTTCATCCGGTTGGCCGAGCAGCTCGATGCTGCGGGGTTCAACGTGGTGCGGTTCTCCTTCCGTGGTCACGGCAACAGCGGCGGGACACCTCGTGGGGTCACGGTGGCTGGGGAATGTCTCGATCTCCAGGCTGCCGTGGAGGTTGTTCGTGAACGCTTTCCGGGGCCGCTTTCAATCGTGGCGGCAAGTTTCGGCGCGGTGTCCACGACGCTGTCACTGCCGTGGCTAGAAAGCACCCTCCATCGACTGGTGCTGTGGAATCCGGTTCTAGATCTACGCCGAACGTTCCTCGAGCCAGAGTTGGCCTGGGGAAAGGAGAACTTCGGCCCGCAGCAGCAGAAAGACCTCGCAGAGCACGGATGGCTTGTCGTCGATGGCCAATTCGAGCTTGGCCGAGTGCTGTTCTACGAGTTCGCGCACTATAGGCCCCTCGATCTGTTCCTCGAAAGCACAGTGCCATCCCTGATCGTGCACGGTGACCGAGACTCAGCGGTCTCCTACGACATTGCCGCTGGAGCGGCTCGATCACGACAGAACACGACGTTGCACACTGTCTTCGGTTCGGATCATGGGTTTGACTCACGCCGGCGCGAGGACGAAGCAATCACCACGACGGTTGAATGGCTTGTCGACCAGTCCGCTTCTGAATCGTGAATGAGGCTGACCTCTACGGTCCGATCCGACTCGGCGAAACCAACCTGTGTCGGCACGAGCGGGTCATCGCTGAAATTCCGTCGCCGACGAGCGTCTCGCTGGGTACGGTTCGGGCATGTCACCTGACCCCCGGGACCTCGATTGTTCTCGATGCAGTGCGCCTGCGGCCGTTGCGCGCATCGGACGAGCAGGTGATCCGCGCGGCGCATGAGGCCATGGCCGACAGCGACGGATTCCCCTTCGCATTGGGTCTCACACCGGCCATGCCCTGGCGGCAGTACCTATCGGCGCTGGAGGACTGCCGCCACGGGATCAACTTGCCCGACGGAATCGTGGCAGCCACCTACCTGGTCGCCACGGTCGATGACCAGGTCGTCGGCCGCACGTCCATCCGGCACACCCTCAACGACGGATTGCGTCAACGAGGCGGCCACATCGGCTACGGCGTCCTTACACCATTTCGGCACCGTGGCTACGGCACCGCCATCCTCCGCTATAGCCTCACCGTCGCCCGCGCGATCGGCTCGACCGGATACTCATCACCTGCGACGACAGCAACCTCGCCTCCCAGCGCATCATCGAATCATGCGGCGGCATGGTCGAATCGGTCGTACCATGCAGCGACGGAACCCTGAGTCGCCGGTACTGGATCGACTGAGCTGCCCATCCGACGCAATCAGGTCAGGCGCAGTTCGTACACCGCACGGCTGCGCCCGGGTCCTTTGAAGTCGCTGATGATCGAGATGCCGTTGATCTCGTGGTCGCCTGGCACGTTGACGAATCCGAGGGCAGTCCAACTGGCGTGTGCTGCATGGTTCTCGGGGTCGGATGTCAAATACAAACGCTCGCAGCCCCACTTCTCGGCCTGCGACCGCACGCTGTGCAGAAGCGCTCGCGCGATGCCGCATTGCCGATACTGAGGATGGGTCATGACGTCCTGGACGTACACGTCTGCGGGATCGTCTTGGCTTCGGAATGCGATGACCGCTCCGGTGATGATGTTGTCCTCGCCGATCGTGATGGGGCAGGTCGAGGAGAACAGCTTGGCGTAGAGCCAGTAGTCGGACAAGGTGCGGGCACTGACAAATGGCTCCCCGAGCCCCATGAGTGCGCGGACTTCGCTGATGCGTTCTGGCTGTAGTGGCGTGACGATCACAGACACTCCTCGGTGTGAAACTTTCGGACAACGCTGGTCAACTGCTGGGCCATGTCGGCCGGCGCAACGGCGTCGGCGATGCTCCGGCCGACGACAGCGATGTCCCCGTCATCGCTGCTGGCGAGGCTGTCATCAGGCGCGCTAAAGCCGCCGGAGACCGTGACCGGCAATCGACTACACGTGCGGATGGTTTGCGGGTCGCGAGGAGGTGGTTGCTACCGACGCCGAGGTCGATGTTGGTCGTGGTGACGAGGCCGTTGGTTATGCCAGTGAATTCTGGCGTCGTTGATCGGTGAATCCTGGAGTCGCTGTTGGACCGAGCAGCGTCGGTGTGACGGTGAATATTGACGTCACTGACCGTGTCGCCGCCGCCAGAAGTGTGTGCGGAGGGCCCGACGTTCCTGCTGGATCCGTGGACGGTGAACGCGTAGGTGGCAGCGAATCTGGGCGGTAGTGTGGCGCGGTGGACGAGGACGCGCTGGCGTGGGCTTATGAAGCGGTGCAGGTGTGCCCGTATGAGAGGGTTGAGGCTCATCCGGGAGAAAGTCACGTTAAGCAGACAGGCTGAATCCTGCTGTTGAGCTGGTGATTTCATGTCGGCGTGATTGATACGGGTGTGCCCGGTTACGGGCGTTTCGCTGTGTTGTCCCGGTGTCTCGGCCGCGTACCGGTTCCTAGACGAACGAGGCCTGCACCCGTACGTGGATGTGTCCTGTGGTTCGCACTCGATGACCGGTTCACGGTCGCACCCCTTGCCAAGTGGTCCGAACCGGGCGACCTCGACGTGAGCCGCCGGGGCCGAGGACATCCTGGTGGGCAGCGGGCGACGGCTCGACGCACTCTGGCACGAAGAAGCACCCTCCTTCTGGTAGCTCAACGCCTGAAGCTACCGAACACAACGAGAACCGGCCAGAGTATCTGGCCGGTTCTCACGTTCCAGGCTCCCACGCTGCGCAGCGGTCCGGGGGCCGAGGACTATTCCTGAGTCAGAGTCAGGGTCCGGTTCTCGGTGGTGTCCTTCTGGATCTCGACCTGGCTCATGTCCTCGGCGTCAGGCGGCAGGTAGGCGAACGCGGCGGTGATCTCGACCGCACGGCCATCGTAGTAATACGTCATGAGTTCATTGCAGTCGCCGTCGTGAGCATCTGCGCGATTCGGGCCCTCGCCGTAGTCGTAGCCCAATGGCACCCTGACCTTCGTCTGCCGAGATTCGCCGTCACAGGTCACCCGATCCAGGGCCTCGTCTTTCATACGGACGGGTTGTCCTTCCGGGCTTTTGAACCGTTCGGACTCGACCTTGACCCACAGGGCGTTGGCCTGGCCGGGTTCGCAGACGTAGGTGATCTCGGCGACGACCCACCAGCTGTAGTCGCCGTGTGCGTCTGGGAACGCTCTCCCGATCCATATGCTGGTCGTTGCGCTGGCCGGTCCAGCCACATTGACCAGTACAACGGCGGTCAACGCGAGCATCGAAGCGAAAAGTCTTCCACGAACCACTATGTGCGCCTTTCGGTGTCGGCAGGTGGTGGGACAGATCCGTCGAGCAGACCGCAGCCTAGACCACGCCACACAGCAGTTATGCGCAAGCCCCATGAATAGTCCTGTAGGGATGCTGGACACCTGAAACCCAGGCAGAACGAGAAACCGGTTGTCTACGGCTAACAACGCCGTCGCGTGCGTCGCCATGATCGTTCAGTTGATCGACCAGTTCGAACCACGACTCCAACGCGGCAGCGACGAGTTGGCCGCGTTCCGGTCGAAGGTGCGGCCCGCGATGGACCGGGTCCTCGATCAGTACGAGGCCGTGGACGGCCTCCCTGCGATCGGGCGCACGGTATACCCCCGACGGCGGAACCGGCCCCCTGCTGACACCTGAACCACGAAAAGACGAGCGCCGCCCCACGAAATCCGACGCGAAAAGAACTCAGCGGCTGGGCTGCCCGCCTCCTCGACCTCGACCTCTTCACAGCCCAAAGGCCGAGCACACGAGGTCGGCCTCGGGCATCCGTCGAGGACAGCCTCGCCGCAGTGACGGGCGAAAGACCACCTGCCCCTTGTATCGGCTGTGAGGTGCTCCCCCGGACAGTGCCCTCGGTGCCCGCCTCGCGAAATGCCGAACCGTCTGCCCCGAGATCGGGGTCAACCGACCGAGCTGGTCTTGGCGCGCCACCGACTGCGACGTCGACTTTGAGGCCGTCCACCACTTCCTGTCGGAGGTGTCTGGCAAGCTCTGCGATCTCAGGTATCACCGTCCCGAAGTTCGGGACACCCAACACCAAGGCTGTCCGACTTTTCGCATCGGATACCTCAACACACGCGCTACCCCCGTTGCCCGCCTACAACTGGTAACCGGCTTCGACAACCAGACGCCCACACGAATACCGCAGGTCATCCCGGTTCCCATGTTCGATGTGCCCCGCCGAGGGCGCGAACCTGCGACAACGGTCAGGGCTGGCGTCAATATCGCAGGGTTGAGCTTCTGTCCGGATGCACGCCCAGCGCACTTGTTGGTCTGCCGGAGCCGCCCCGCCAGAGCCTTGCCACTCGGGACCACCTCACACCACGAGGTGGAAGTGCCGGGCGCTGCCGGGCCCGGCGGTAAAACCGAGCGCTTCGAAGAATTGCCGACGGCCCCACCGCCTTTCCGGGTCGGTGTCGAGAACCAACGTCCCCTCACCAGCCCCGGTCCAGTTCGCCGACTTGAGTTGCTGCTGGGCGGGCGGCGCACGCTGCTGTCGGCCCACGTGGAGTGATCACTGGTGTGGCCCCTGGACAGGATCTCGGGACCGACTGCTGCCACATGCGTAGGTCGCGGCGGATCGGAACGGCGACAGGGCGGTCCGCCAGGCGGCACCCATCAAACACACAACCAAAACGGGGGGCTTAAGGGGGCCAGGACCGAAAACAAATTAGGCCCGGTCATTGACTGGGCCTGACCTGCTATTTCTGTGGAGCTAAGGGGACTCGAACCCCTTGAAATTCCCTGCGTTTCCGCCCCTGACCTGCGGGTTAACGAATCCTGGGGAACTTCTCGCAAACCCTT
>NZ_JBSGEZ010000112.1:0-13631 GCF_053603155.1 Nocardia sp. NPDC004260
CGCAACCAACACGCCGGACCCGTCCGCGACTTCGCCGTCGGATCCAAGATCCGATACCCGGATTACCTACCGAACGTTGCCTGACGCGGCACTAGGCACGGCATTTGCGAGCCCTCCTGCCATCGCCCGGCCCCAGGCCCCGAGATGGCTCGGACGCCACTCCCACTATCGCGGCGGTTTCGGCAGCTGCGGCAGCGCCGTGGCCGCACCGAGTTCAGCGGCACGCACATGCTTGCTGGATGCGAAACCCAATTGCGTATCGGACAGACGATGAAGGACGAAGGTCCTTCGGATAAGGGTCTTCGTCAACGGTCGCCGCCGGACGCCACTGAACAGACTGAGTGGTATGGGTATGGCCCGTTCCGCTCCCCTGCCGACAACGCGCAGGGTATCAGCCGATCCACACTCGGGGCGCAACCGAACCGGCGCGCGCGATCGCCCTATGTGGTCGGCGGTGGACGAAGGCAGCGACTGATGGACGCGCGCGAATCCCATATGTCGCAGTCGGACCTGTTCTCCTGGAACATGGAACGTGACCCGGTCCTGCGCTCGACGATCGTGTCGGTGCTGATGCTCGACGCCGAACCGGACCTGGATCGACTGGCGCGCACGATGGAGCGCGGCAGCCGCCTCGTGCCCAGGTTGCGGCATCGGCTGATCGCCGCGCCGTTGGGCTTCGCCCCGCCACGGTGGGCACTGGATCCGGATTTCGACCTATCCTGGCATCTGCGGCGATCCGCGCTACCGGAACCGGCGGACATGTCCGCGGTACTCGAATTCGCCCGCACCGAGGCCATGACCGGATTCGACCCGGCCCGCCCGCTGTGGCGCGCGACGTTGCTGTGCGGCATGGCGGCCGGCGAATGTGCCCTGGTGCTGACGGTGCACCACAGTCTCACCGATGGTATCGGCGGAATCCAGATCGCCACGGCGCTGCTGGATTTCGACCGCGCGGGCACCGACCGCGGTCTACCGTCCGAGCCGCTGGGCGACCGTGCGGGCGCGCTGCGCGACATCGTGGCATGGAACCTGTCGGTCGGCTCGGATCTGCTCGTCGGCGGTGTCCGTTCGGCGCCGCCGATCGCTCGGCGAGCGCTCGGCAATCCTGCCCGGGCGTTGCGCGAGGGCGCGGCGTTGGCGGGGTCGCTGGTTCGTTTGGCCCGGCCCATCACCACCACGCTTTCCCCCGTGATGACCCGGCGCAGCCTCGGTTGCCGGCTGGCGGTGCTCGACGTGCCTCTCGAACGATTGCGGGACGCCGCCCGGACCGCGGGCTGCACCCTGAACGACGCGTTCCTCACCGCGGTCGTGATCGGATTGCGCGGCTATCACAGCCGCCACGGCGCGGAACTCGACCAGCTGCGGGTGACAATGCCGATCAGCCTGCGCACCCCCGACGACCCACTCGGCGGCAACCGCATCACACTCGCTCGTTTCGCCCTGCCGGTCGCCATCGCCGACACCACAGACCTCATGCACGCCATCGACGCTGCGGTCGCGGGCTGGCGACGCGAACCGGCGATACCGCTGTCGGGTGCCGTCGCGGCGACGCTGAACCGACTGCCTGCCGGGCTGCTGACCGGCCTGCTCAAACATGTCGACTTCGTCGCCTCCAACGTCCCGGGCTCCCCCGTGCCGCTCTACATCGCCGGGGCGCGCATCGACCGCATGTACGCCTTCGGGCCCACCATCGGCACGGCCGTCAATGTGACCCTCACTTCGCATGCGGGCACGTGCTACGTCGGGATCAACACCGACACGGCGGCGATCCCGGACACCGAAACCCTGACCGAGTGTCTCGCCGCAGGCTTCGCCACCGTACTCGAACTCGGCAGCGAGCATGCGTCGAAAGCCGGGGCCGCAACTGCGGAAGAAGCCGCCCCGTCGTCGCACATCCCCCGGCCGACCAGTGTCCAGTTCGCATCATTTACAGAAGCTCGGCCGTCCTCCGACTGAGGACATTAGTCCCAGGCGGGCAGGGCAGATGTCTCTCCCCGTCATCGAGGCAGGCGGGCCATGCTGGACGTATGGGCCGGTGCCGGAACCGACCGCACGACCGAAACAGCGCGAGCCAAGACGCCGCTGTGCGTCGGCTCGGCGCAATCTGGCGTTCCTGCCGCAGGCACTCCGAACGCCACAGTTACGAGGTGATACCGATGCATGCACGTGACGTCCTGAGCAGGCCCGTCGTGACGGCGCGGCCGGGGACACCGTTGTCGGAGGCTACCGCGCTGCTGACCGCGCACGGCTTCGCCGCGCTTCCCGTGGTCGACGAGCAGGGCCACGTGGTCGGGATTCTGTCCGAATCAGACGCTCTGGCAGCAATTTCAGGCATGCCGGACGAGACGGTGGCAGCGGCGATGTCGACTCCGGTCGAGGTGGTCACGCCTACCACCGACACCGCGACGATCGTCTCCCGCATGCTCACCGGGCGGCTTCGCTCGATGCCGGTCGTGGAAGCCGGCCTGCTGGTCGGAATCGTGTCTCGGCGCGACCTGCTGCGAACTCTGCTCAGCGACGACGCAACCATCGATGCGAAGATCCGCACACTGCTCGACGACTACGCAGGCAGCCGCCGACAGTGGACGACCGAGGTCGCAGACGGGGCGGTCACCGTTCGCGGCATCTTCGCCGATCCGCGTGAGCAACAGGTTGTCGCCGCTCTGGCCCGCACCGTAGACGGTGTGGATCACGTCGATGTGATCGACGACGCCCGGATCCTGCCCGACCGTTGAACGAATGCCTCGGCATTTCGCAACGGCCGAGACAGGCATCTAGCGGGTGCGAGTGAGGAAGTCGACACAGGAACGGATCGTCGATAGTCGTGGATAGTCGCTCTCCTCGATCCGGCCGCCGACAGCGGAGAGGCGTTCGATGAAGGTGAGGAAGTCGATCGAGTCGAGTTCCAGGCTGCTGCGCAAGGGGTCGTCCTGGCCGAGGGCGGAGATGTCGGCTTCGGTGGCGAATCCGCGTAGCGCTGCACGAACGGAGTCCTCTGCCTGCTCGCGGGACATGGTTGGGGGCAACATGTTTCACAACTCCTCTGGCTGGTGGAGATAATCGGCGACGGTGTTGAGGAAGCGGGCTCCGACGGCGCCGTCGCTGGCACGATGATCCGCCGAGAGCGTGGCGGTCAACTGGGGACGGACGCCCAGCAGACCATTAACCGCGCACGGACGTGCGGTGACGGCGCCGAAGCCGACTATGGCGACCTGCGGCGCGGCGATTACGCCGAAGACCGAATCCACCCCCAGCTCACCTAGATTCGTCACGGTGATGGTCGCGGGCACAGCATCCGAGGATCGCAGCCGGGCGGTGCGAGCTCGCGCGACGACGCCACGCAGTGCGTCCATCATGGCCGCCGGAGCGAGGGTGTCGGCGTCGGGGATGGTGGGCACCATGATGCCGCCCCCATACAGCGACACCACGACACCGAGATGCACGTCCGAGGCCGGATGGAATTCGTCGTCGTCGAGCCAGTGTCCGTTAAGCGCGGGCACCGCCCGCGCGGCCCGCGCCGTGGCACACAGCACCAGAGCGGAGGACACTATGCGCGCGTTGACCGGTGCCCGGCGATTCGCTCCTTCCAGCCAATCCAGCGCGGCGTCCATGTCGATGGTGCTGGACAAGTAATAGTGCGGCACCGTGCGCTTCGACCGCGTCATCGCCGCGGCGATCACCTTACGCACCGCGACGGGATCATGTTGCGGGGCTTCCACGCCGGTCTCACGCGTCGTGTCGGTGGGTTGCGTGCGTGCGGATTCCGTCACCTCGGCGCGAGGTTCGGAGACCGGGCCCGCTGTTGGTACATCGCGGGCGCGCACCGCGCCGCCCGGGCCGGTGCCCGAGACGTTCGCCAGATCGACTCCGGAGGTGAGCGCCAGCCGACGCGCATAGCCGGAAGCGCGCGTCACAACGGTCGGTGGCGACGGACTAGAGAGCCTCTCGGGGGTGTCGAACCTCTCGTGTGGTTTCGTCGGCTCGTCGGACCGCGCGCGGTCCTGCGCGGCGATCGGTCTTGCGCGCGGCGTCGCGCGCTGATCGGCAGCGATGGCGTGCTCGACATCCGAGCGTACGATCCGCCCTCCCGGCCCTGACCCATGCAGAGTCGCCAGGTCGATGCCCGCCTCCTGTGCCAGCCGACGGATCAGCGGCGTGGCATGACGAGCCATCTCCGTCGCACCGTCCGTTTCCGGAACAGTCTCGCCGCGAGCAGATTCCGCTGGTCTCGAGGAAGGCGGATTGCGCCCGTCCGGTATCGCGGTGCGGGTGTCTCCTGCAACGACGGCACGGTCCGATGCCGGTTCGATCGTCGCCAGCGGCGTGCCCACCGGCACTGTCTTTCCCTCGGGTACCAGAATCGTGCCCATGACGCCGTCGTCGAAGCATTCGACCTCGATCGCCGCCTTGGTGGTGTCCACTTCCGCGACCACGTCTCCCTTGTGCACGACATCACCGGGATGCACGAGCCAGTGCAACAACGTGCCCTCCACCATGTCGGCTCCCAGCGAGGGCATACGGAACTCGACCACCTCAGCGCACCGCCTTACGCACTGCGTCGACTACGGCCTCGGCTTGTGGCAGGGCGGCCTCCTCCAACTGCTTCGCATACGGAATCGGCACCTCGGCGGTGCACACCCGGCCGATCGGCGCATCGAGGTCGTAATAGGCGTATTCGGCCGCACGAGCGGCGATTTCCGCCGCGATGCCGACACTGCGCCAGCACTCGTCGACGACCACCAGGCGGTGTGTGCGTACCACCGACTCGAGCACCGTCGTCTCGTCCAGCGGCCGCAAACTGCGCAGATCGATCACTTCCGCCGAAACTTTTTCGGCGGCGAGCAACTCGGCGGCCGATTCCGCGGTCGGCAGGGTCGCGCCGAAGGCGACTATGGTGACGTCGGTGCCCGCACGCCGAACCATCGCGTGATCGATATCTACCAGTTCGTCGTCCCCAGCCATCTCCCCCTCGCTGCCGTACAGAGCGATCGGTTCGAAGATCACGACCGGATCAGGGTCCTGCAACGCGGTCCACAGCATTCCGCGGGCATCCGCCACTGTGGCGGGCGAAACGACGCGGAGCCCGGGGATGTGCGCGTAAAAGGCTTCCAGGCTGTGGGAATGCTGGGCGGCCAGCTGGCGGCCCGCACCGGTGGCCATCCGGATCACCAGCGGGACGCCGAGCTGGCCACCTGACATGTGCCGCAAGGTCGCGGCGTTGTTGAGGATCTGGTCCAGCGCGAGCAAGCTGAAGTTGCCGGTCATGATCTCGACGATCGGCCGCATGCCACCCAGCGCCGCACCGATGCCCGCGCCGACGAACGCGGATTCGCTCAACGGCGTGTCCCGGATGCGGCGCGGCCCGTATTCCTCCAGCAAGCCGCGACTCACTCCGAAACAGCCTCCGTAGGCGCCGACATCCTCGCCCATCAGAAAGACGCGGTCGTCGCGATCCAGCGCTTCCCGCAGAGCTTCCCGCATAGCCTCGCGGTAGGTGATCATGGTCGCTCCGCGTACACGTGACGACTCAAATCGGCGACCGCCTCCACCGGCCCGGCCTCGGCCTGGGCGATCGCGTCGTCGAGTTCGGCGTCGACCGCGGCCTCGAGGGCGGACAGGGCCTGCTCGTCGAGTGATCCCGATGCCCGCAGCTCGGCGGACAACCGGGGTATCGGGTCGCGCTTCTTCCACTGCTCGATCTCGGCTTTGTCGCGATAGCGGTCGGCGTCGTAGAGAGAGTGCGCACGGAAGCGGTAGGTCCGCAGTTCCAGAAAGCACGGCCCGCTCCCGCCACGGATGGATTCCACCGCCCGCTGGGTGGCCGCCGCCACCGCCTCCGGGTCCATGCCATCGACCGGCCAAGCCGCCAAGCCATAGCTCGAGGCGCGCAGCGCCAGATCGGTCACCGCGTGTTCGCGGTGCAGCGCCGTGCCCATCGCGTACCGGTTGTTCTCGCACGCGAACAGGATCGGCAGTCGCCACAACGCGGCCAGATTCAAGCATTCGTGGAACTCTCCCTCGGCCGCGGCGCCGTCACCGAACAAGCACACCGTTACCGCGGGCCGATCCCGCATGGCATCGGCCAGGGCCAGGCCGACCGCCAGCGGTAAACCTCCCCCGACGATCGCATTTCCGCCGAAGAATCGTCGACCGGCATCGAAAAGATGCATCGAGCCGCCGCGCCCGCCGCTGCATCCGGACGCGCGGCCGAACATCTCCGACATCAACGCGGCCATGGGAATACCGCGAGCGAGTGCGTGCCCGTGTTCGCGATAGGTGGACACCACCGCGTCCTCGGGGCCGATCTGCCGCAGCAGCCCGGCCGCGACGGCTTCCTCGCCGACGTACAAGTGGAGGAATCCGCGAATTTTCTCGGCGCTGTAGAGCTGCACGCAGCGCTCCTCGAATCGCCGGATACGGATCATCTGCCGCAGCAATTCGATTCGTTCCGTGGCGGCGAGCGACAGCCGGTCACCCACTCGATCCGGCAGTTCGGTGGCCGTCATTGCCCGGCCTCCAGGGTCGACACATCGCCCTCGGGCAACCCTTGCTCACGCGCTTTGAGCAGTCGCCGCATCACTTTTCCGCTGCGGGTGTGTGGCAGGCTCTCGGCGAAGGCGATCTCCTTGGGTGCCACCGCGCCGAGTGTCCGGCGGCCGAACGCGAGCAACTCCGCCCGCAGTTCTTCGGAGGCGAGGTATCGCGGCCGCAGCAGGACGAAAGCCTTCACCAGCTCGCCCGCGACCGGATCCGGCTTACCTATCACCCCCGCCTCCGCGACCGCCGGGTGAGCCATCAGAGCGCTTTCCACCTCGAACGGACCGACCAGGTGCCCAGCCGACTTGATCACGTCATCGGCGCGTCCGACGAACCAGTAATATCCGTCGGCGTCGCGCCGGGCCAGATCACCGGACAGATACCAGCCCGCGGCGAACGCCCGCGCGTACCTCTCGGGTTGTCCCCAGTAGCCGCGGAACATCGACGGCCAGCCGCCGCGCAACGCGAGCTCACCGATCTCGCCGGTTCGGGCATGCCGGACGCCGCCGCCGATCATTTCTGCCCGGCCGTCCGGCCCGCGGCGCAGGATCGTGGCTTCGACGCCGGGCAGCGGCCGTCCCATCGAACCGGGCCGCACCTGCTCGGCGGCGAGGTTGGCGATCATGATCGCGCCGGTCTCTGTCTGCCACCAGTTGTCGTGAACCGGTTTGCCCAGAACCTGCTGACCCCAGACCACCACCTCGGGATTGAGTGGTTCTCCGACGCTGGCGACGAATCGCAGGCGCGACAGATCCGTGCCGGGCGGCAGTTCGTCGCCGCGGCGCATCAGCATGCGCAGCGCGGTCGGCGCGGTGTACCACACCGAGACTTTCTCCGCGGTGAGTACCTCGTACCAGCGCAGGGCGTCGAAATCGGCCTCGTCGGTGATCACGGTGGCGCCCAGGGTGAGCGGCGCGATCACCCCGTAGGACATGCCGGTCACCCATCCCGGGTCCGCTGTACACCAGAACACATCGCCCGGTCGCAGATCCAGTGCATAGCGCGCGGTGATCCGGTGGGCGAGCACCGCTGCGTGCACATGAACCGCGCCTTTCGGTTTCCCCGTGGTCCCACTGGTGAAGTGCAGCAATGCCGGATCTTCGGGCTGGGTTCGCACGATCGGGAATTCGGCGTCGGCGGCCACCATCGCCAGCGACAAGTCGATGGCGCCACCTTCCAGTTCGCTCTCCGGATCGGCGTCGGTCACGAGGACATGCCGCAGGTCAGGAACCTCGGCGCGGATCGGCGCGACTCTACGCCGGTAGAGTTCGGTCGTCGTGACCAGCGTCGTCGCCTCGGAGATCGCCAAACGCTGGCGCACCGGCTCGGGTCCGAACGCGGAGAACAGCGGCGAGACGACACATCCGGCTTTCCATGCGCCCAGCGCCGCGACATACAACTCCGGAGTCCGGCCCAGCAGGATGCACACCCGCTCGCCGGGACGCACACCCAGCTCGTACAGCACGTCTGCGAATCGGTTGCTCAGGGCCGCCAACTCGGCGTAGGTCAAGGTGGAGCGTTCGCCGGTCGAACGCAGCGCGCGCAGTGCGGTGACATCGGCCGAAGGGGTGCCCAGGTGACGATCGACGGCTTCGTAGGCGATGTTCACTCCCCCACCGGGTAACCCAGCCAGCGAGGAGCGTGCCGCCGCCCAGTCGAATACCTGGCAGGACATCCGGTAGTCGGTCAGATTCGCACCGACGCGTTCGGCCGTAGACTTCTCGATCGGTTCCCACCGCGTCCGCGCGTTCGATGCCTCATGGCTCAAAGTCCTCATGTCGGCCTCCCGCGATCAAGTCAACGACCCGCGACGGCCGCTCCGGCAGGGCGTAAAGACCTCGCATGCTGATGACCTCCGTCGTTTCCGGTGCGGCGACGGCGGGATACCTCTCGGTGCGGGACCTTCGCCCCTGTCCGGCAACCATGGCAAAGCGCACGCTCGAGGCAGGAGGAACGGAGGCTTCGATGGGATACCAGGTAGCCCTCGTCGTACCGGCACCGGAAAGGGTGGTACGGGTGCGGAGCGAGATTCGTCCACATCCGAATCTGCTCGGTGCCGACAATGCCGCGCGAATGCGCGAAGTCCTTCGGATCGTGCGGCATGCGGGGTCGTCCGCGATCGCCGATAATGTTCGGCGGAGCGCCACGGTGGACACCCTCCGCGACATGGTGGCAGCACCGTGACCGATCTGGTCGAGGCGGAACCCGGCCTGCGCATCGATCCCACCGAGCGGATCGATCTGCTGCTGCGCGATCTACGCGGCAACCGCTGCGGGCTCACCGGGCGCGAGGCCGAACGACGCTTGATCCACTACGGCTCCAACGTGCTGCTGCGGCGGGGCCGCCGAAGCTGGCTGCGAGACCTGGCTCGTCAATTCACCCACCCGCTCGCGCTGCTGCTGTGGGCCGCGGCCGGGCTGGCGGGCGCGGTCGGCATCGTGCCGGTCGCGATCGCGATCGTGGTCGTCATCATGATCAACGCGGGGTTCGCGTTCGCCCAGGAGCGGCACGCCGAGCAGGCGGTGGAGGCGCTGGCCGCCTATCTGCCGATCCGGGCGAAAGTCGTGCGAGACGGCCAGGTCACCGAGGTCGAGGCGACCGGTGTCGTGCCCGGAGACGTCTTGGTGATCGCCGAGGGCGACCGGATCTGCGCGGACGCGCGGCTGCTCGACGGCGGCATCGAGGTGGACCTGTCGGAACTGACCGGGGAATCGATGCCGGTCTACCGCAGTGCCGACGCCGTCGACGCCGGGGTGCCGCTGGCGCAGGCACGCGAGCTGGTCTTCAGCGGCACCTCCTGTACCGAGGGGGAGGCGCGCGCGATCGTCTTCGCCACCGGCATGCACACCGAGCTCGGGCGCATCGCGGCCCTGTCCGAGCGCGTCGAGCCGGAGGAGAGTCCACTCGAACATCAAGTGCGCCGGGTGGCCTGGTTGATCGCGTTGATCTCGGTGTTGCTCGCGGCGGCGTTCATTCCGCTCGCGGTGTTCGGCGCGGGGTTGTCTTCGATCAATGCGGTGGTTTTCGCGGTGGGACTGCTGGTGGGCAACGTCCCGGAGGGACTGCTGCCGGTGATCACGCTGGCGTTGGCGATGGGTGTGCGCGAGCTGGCGCGCCGCGGCGCGGTGGTCAAACGCCTCAGCGCCGTGGAGACCCTCGGCTGCACCGACGTGATCTGCACCGACAAGACCGGCACCCTCACCGAGAACCGTATGCGGGTGGTCGCGATCGACACCGCGACCGGAGCGCACGACCCCGACGCCGCCTCCGGGACGGAGGATCCCACGCTTGCCCGCGTGGCGGAAACGATCGCGGCCTGCAACAACGCTCGACTCGCCGAGTCCGGTTCTGTGGTCGGTGACCCCATGGAACTGGCGCTGCTGGCCGCGGCCTCCGCCCTGGGCGCGCAGGTTCGCGCCGACCAGCGGGAGCGCTCCCGGCGGCGTCTGTTCCACTTCGACCCGGTCCGCAAACGGATGTCGACCATCGACGCGGACGAGGCAGGGCGGCTGCGCGTGCACACCAAAGGAGCCCCGGAGTCGTTGCTACCGCTGTGCACCGCCGAACTCGGCTCAGACGGTGCACTTCGACCGCTGAGTGCACACCGCCGCGAGCAGGTGGCCGCGCTGGTCGATGCCCGCGCACAGCAGGGTCTGCGGATGCTGGCCGTCGCCGCGCGCGACCTCGCCGGTTCCACGGTCCCGCAGCAGCGGGAACAGGCCGAGAAAGATCTGGCGCTGCTCGGCCTGGTCGCACTGGAGGACCCGCCACGGCCCGGCGTCGCCGAGGCCGTGCGACTGTGCCACGCCGCAGGCATCCGCGTCATCGTCATCACCGGCGATCACGGGCTGACCGCGGCGGCGGTCGCCGACCGGATCGGTATCACGCGCGGCAGGCCGACCGTGATCACCGGTGCGGAACTCGAACTGATGAGCGAAGCCGATCTCGACCAGCTGCTGGCGGGACCGAGCGAACTCATCTTCGCCCGGTCCTCCCCCGAAGCCAAACTGCGCATCGCCGACGCGCTACGCGCCGCAGGGCACGTGGTCGCCATGACCGGAGACGGCGTCAACGACGCGCCCGCACTGCGACGCGCGGACATCGGCGTGGCGATGGGCCGTTCGGGCACCGACGTCGCTCGCGAGGCGGCCACGATGGTGCTCACCGACGACAACTTCGCCACCATCACCACAGCCATCGAGGCCGGTCGGCGCGTCTACGACAACATCAGGAAGTTCATCTGCTACATCTTCGCCCACACCACGCCCGAGGTGACACCGCTGCTGGTGTTCGCGCTCTCCGGCGGCGCGGTTCCGCTTCCGCTGACCGTGATGCAGCTGCTGGCCTTCGACGTCGGCACCGAGACGCTTCCGGCGCTGGCGCTCGGACGAGAAGGGGCCGAGCCCGGCCTGATGCGCCGTCCACCGCGCCGGCGCGGTGAGTCGGTGATCCGCACACCGATGCTGCTGCGCGCGTGGCTGTTCCTCGGGGTGATCGCGGCGGCGCTCGCCATGACCGGCTTCTTCTTCGTGCTGCTGCACGGCGGTTGGCACCCGGGCGATCCCACCGGCCCCGGTAGCCCGTTGCACCACACCTACCAGCAGGCGACCACGATGACCTTTTTCGGCATGGTCGCCGGCCAGATCGGCACCGCGTTCGCCGCACGTACCGACCGCGCTTCGCTGCGCTCCATCGGCGTACTGTCCAACCGCTTGCTGCTGTGGGGCATCGCCTTCGAACTCGCCCTCGCGGCGATCATCATCTACACCCCAGTAATGCAGAGCCTGCTCGGCACGGCCGCATTGACCCCCGCCATGCTCGCCTTCACGCTGCCATACCCGTTCATCGTGTGGGGCGCCGACGAACTACGACGCTGGCTGATGCGCCACAAGCGGCAGTGACGATGGTCCCCTGTGTCCGGGCACGAGTCCTCTCATCGGACGGGGCGTACACGAGGAACATTTTCGGCATGGACCAGGACAAACATCACATTGCTGTCGTCTACGCGACCGAACAGGGATCGACCCGCGACATCGCCGAATTCATCGGCACCGAGCTGTCGAGTCGCGACGCCATCGTCGAACTCGCTGATATCGACCACGCGCCCGACCTGTCCAACTTCGACACCCTCGTCCTCGGCAGCGCAGTCCACAACATGAAACTCCTGCCCTCCGTCGCCGACTACGTGCACGCCCACCAGGACGAGTTGGTGGAAAAGGACGTCTGGCTGTTCAGCGTCGGCCTCGCCCCGGCACTGCGCGGCCCGATCGGCCGCCGCCTCGGGCGATTGGTCCCGAAGAAGATCGCCGGACTGCGCGATTCGGTCAGGGCGCACGATTACCGGGCGTTCGCCGGACAGTACGACAGCGACGGCATCTCACTGCGGACGCGCATGCTCTACCGACTGCTGGGCAAAGGCCGCTACGGGGACCTGCGCGACTGGGCAACCGTCCGTTCGTGGACCGACACCATCGCCCGCAGTCTGCGGCTGCCGTCGGCCCGTTCGACCACCATCACCCCATGACGAACGCATCCGGCGACTCCCGCTCCACCGTGCTGAATGGGATCCGATGATCCATCGAACATTCCCGCTCGGCAGGATTGCGGGCATCCGCCTCGGCGCTCACTGGTCGGTGCTGGTCACGGTGGGCCTGTTCACCTGGGTTCTGGGCTCGTACCTGACCGGCACCGCGGCCACTGCCGTCGTGTGGATCACAGCCGTCATCGGGGCCATCGCGTTCTGCGCGGCGCTGCTCGCCCACGAGCTGGCCCATTCGATCGTCGCCCGGCGCAGTGGTATTCGCGTCGACGTGATCGTGTTGTGGCTGCTGGGCGGTGTCTCGGAATTGGGCGAAGAACCGCGGGACGCGCGAACGGATCTGCGCATCGCTTCGGCCGGTCCGCTCACCAGTCTGGGCATCGCCGCCGTCGCGTTCCTCGCCGGCCTCGCGAGCGCGGCGGTGGACCCGGACGGGCCGATCACCGCTGTCCTGGTGTGGCTGGCCCTCATGAACACGATCCTGGGGCTGTTCAATCTTCTGCCCGGCGCGCCGCTCGACGGCGGCCGTGTACTGCGTGCGGTGATCTGGCGGCGCACCGGTGACCGTTTGCGCGCTGCGACCTCAGCCGCCCGCAGTGGACAATTCCTCGGCACGGTCTTGCTGATGATCGGTATCGCCGAACTCGTCCTGTTCGGGCACCTTGGTGGGCTGTGGCTGATGCTGCTGGGCTGGTTCCTTCAGTCGGCGGCGCACGCCGAACTCACCGTCGCCGGGCTACGTCACCGGCTGGGCGACAGCCGGGTTCGCGACGTGATGACTTCGCACCCGATAGCGATACCGGCCGCCTTGCCGGTCGCCGCGCTGCTGCGTTCGGACGCGACGGCCAGTGGGCATCGTGTGTTTCCGGTGGTCGACGCGAGCGGTCACCCCGTTGCGGTGGTGGCCTGGTCGGATCTGGCGGCGGTCGCCGAACCGGCCCGCGCGACCACCACAGTGGGCGATGCCGCGCGTGCGCTTCCCGCTGTCGCCCTTGCCCGGGAAGAAGAGCTGGTGAGCGATGTCGCGTCCCGTGTGGTGCTGCGCCCCAACCTGGACGCCGTCGCGGTCGTCGACGCCGACGCCAGGCTCATCGGGTTGATCACCTCGACCGACCTGGTGCTCGCCTGTGATCGCTCGGCTCTCGGTCTGCCCGCGCGGCCCAGGCCGGTTCAGCCTCCCCTCAGGGAGGGCGCACAGCCACGACATGTGACGTCGGCTCCCATCCCATACGAAACCGCGGGCGACCCTCCGTGACGAGTGGCCGGTCCTCTATGCCGAGTGGTGGCGACGACGGGAGTCGATGGGCGCGACAAAGGGACCTTCGACCGTGGTGAACGCACATGATGTTGAGCCAAGCTGACTACATGCGACGTTGAAATTCCGATTGATCGGAGCCGTTATGGGCGACTACGTGACCGACCTCGCCGATCTGCGGCTGACGGACGCAGACCGCGTCGGCGGCAAGGGCGCGAATCTCGGGGAGCTGGTGGCGGCGCACCTGCCGGTGCCACCCGGGTACGTGATCCTCAAATCCTGCTACGAAGAAGTGATCAT
>NZ_JBSGEZ010000113.1:0-13496 GCF_053603155.1 Nocardia sp. NPDC004260
TGCCTGACCCGCGGCACCGCCTACAACGAAGAAACCCACGTCAGCAACCGCCAACGCGTACTCGCCGCCTGAGGTTGACAGAAGGTGTCTCATTCTCGATCCCCTTCCACGCCTCGGGCAATTACCCGCATGTCTCAGATGCTACGCATAACGATGCACTATCGAGGCGAAAAGCAGCCCTGCAATGTCTGAAAGTCGCCCGCGAAGCCGAACCCGCCCGCGCAGGTCGGCGTCGAGGTGCCGGTAACCGTGACCGTCGCGCCGGGACCAGCGATGCCGATCGACAACCCTGGGCGCGCGCCGCTGGTCGTGACCGTCGCGCCGGGTCCGATGGCGATCGCGGCAGGGCCCGACAGGTACGTCGAGTTCGAGGTCGCTACCCCGCCGTTCTGCGCGATGGCCAGGGACAGGCTGTTCGGTGCGGCGCCCGCGGTGGCGTCCGCGTCGAACCCATAGGCCGCTGCGGCGCCGCCCGCGGCACTGCTCGCCGAGCAGGAGGCGGTGCTGTCGGCGATCTGCGTCGCGGCGAGGCCGGGTGCGGGGCACTCCGCGGGGGCGGCGGTAGCGGCGGGTGCGGCGAACAGCATGCCCAGCCACGCGGCGCCGACGCCGGTCGTCAGCCCCACCGATCGCGTGAGAGTGAGTCGATCCATGACGTCCTCCTTTGGTGCTCGGGCTTGCAAGGCTTCACGCTACGCCATTTTTGATGCAAAATCGATGCATCATTCGACTTCTTCCGGAAGGAGCGGAGACATGCGGCGGATGCGGTCCCGCGATGGTTGACCAGGGGTCCGCCCGGTACGCGGTGGGCGCGGTGGCGAAGCGGCTTGGCGTTCCGGTCGCCACCCTGCGCAGCTGGAACCAGCGGTACGCGATCGGCCCGCCGAGGAATCGGCCGGGAGCGCACCGCCGCTATTCCGAATCCGACATCGCGACCTTGCGGAGGATGATCGCGCTCATCGAAGCGGGCGCCACACCGGCCGGTGCGGCACAGCAGGCGCTCGCCGAAGCTCCGCGAGCATCAGAGGGTCGCAGCGCTCTCCTGGTCGCCGCCGAACAACTGGAACCCGATGTCGCGCTGACTCTGATCATGGCTCGGCTGGCGCGCGACGGTGTGGTCGCGACGTGGAACGGATTGTGCCGTCCGGCATTCGGGACGATCGTCGCGGCACAGGACGCCGGTCGGGGGCTGATCGAAGTGGAACATCTGTTGTCCTGGGCGGTGATCGCGGGATTGCACCGCATGTTCCCGCCGGTCCGGCGTCCGGGTTCGCAGCCGCCGGTGCTCTTGGCCTGTACCGCGGGCGAGAACCACGTGTTGCCCCTGGAAGTATTGCGTGCCGCGCTGGCCGAGCGGGGCGTCGTCGCGTTGTTGCTGGGCGCGGCGGTGCCCGACTCGGCTCTGACCGAAGCCTTGGCGCACCATGGTCGGCCCTGCGTACTCGTGCTCTGGTCGCAGCTGCCCGCGACCGCCACCGCGGGAACGCTTCGGGCTGTGCGAGAGACGGCGGGGCGGCTGCTGGTCGCCGGGCCGGGCTGGTCGACGGTCCGGCTACCGCCCGAGGCTCCCTACGTCGCCACCCTCGAGGAAGCCTTGGAGGTTCTCGGCGAAGCCGGACCCGACGGGGCGTGATCCCCGGTCACTTCCGCCTCTGCCCACCGATGGCGAGTGTCCACGCTCCCGCGCCGCCACGTCCGGCATCGGTGGCGTTCGATGCCGGACGTGGCAGGCGTGGGCGCTGCGGTCGATACCACGGGCCGCCGCGAACTCAGGCGTCGGCCGAAACCGTCTTCGCCGAGCGCACGTTCGGCAGGGCGAGATTGTCACGCAGGGTGGTCCCGGTGTACTCGGTGCGTAGTGCACCACGGTCCTGCAACAGCGGCACCACTCGGTCGACGAATTCGTCCAGGCCCCACGGCACGAGGTGCGAACCGAGAATGAAACCGTCGGACCCGTCGTTCTGAACGAAAGTGTCGATCTTCTCCGCGACCTGTGCGGGGGTTCCGACCAAGGGACCGCGCTCGAATTGATCGATCACCACCTCGCGCAGCGAGAGCTTCTTCGTCTCGGCGACCTGGCGCAGACGTTCGGCGGTGGCGAAGCGGTCTTGATGCAGGAAGGCGCGGCCCTGGATGATCGGCGGAGCGTCGGGGTCCGGATCGATGCCGGGCACCGGCCCTTCCGGATCGTAGCCGGACAGGTCGCGGTTCCAGATCTGCTCCAGCAGAATCAACGCAGTCTGTCCGGTGACCTGCTCGTTGCGGACGGCATGGTATTTCTCGATCGCCTCGGCCTCGGTGTCCCCGAGAACGAAACTCGCCGAGGGCAGAATCTTGATGTCGCCGGCCGCCCGCCCCGCCGCTACCGCGCGCGACTTGATGTCGCGGTAGAAGTCCGCCGCCTCGGGCAATTTGCCGTACGGGGAGAAGATGGCGTCGGCATTGGCGGCGGCGAAGGCTCGTCCTTGCGGTGACACACCGGCTTGCAGGATTACCGGCCTGCCCTGCGGGCTGCGCGGCACGGTGAACCGACCGGAGATGTCGAACTGGCTGCCGCGGAAAGCGAATGCCCCGGCATCCGGCCGGACCAGAAACCGTCCGGCGTCCTTGTCGGCGACGATGTCGTTCGTGTCCCACGAATCCCAGAGGGCGCGAACGGCCTTCAGTGTCTCCTCGGCGCGGGCGTAGCGATCGGCGGGATCGAGGAATCCGCCGCGCCGGAAGTTCTGGCCGGTGAAGGCGTCGAACGAGGTCACGACGTTCCAGGCGGCGCGGCCGCCGGAGAGATGGTCCAGGCTGGCGAACTGCCGGGCCAGTTCGTAGGGCTCGTTGAACGTGGCGTTGATGGTGCCCGCGAGCCCGAGATGCTCGGTGACCGCGGCGATCGAGGCGAGCACGGTGAAGGTGTCGGGACGGCCGATGATGTCCTGATCGAAGATCTTGCCCGCGCGTTCGCGCAGGATGAGCCCTTCGGCGAGGAAGAAGAAATCGAACTTGCCGCGTTCGGCGGTGCGCGCGGTGTGTTCGAAACTGCTGAAATCGATCTGGCTGCCCGCCTCCGGATGCCACCAGGCGGTGTGATGGTTGACGCCGCCGAGGTAGGCGCCCAGGATGATCTGCTTACGGGGGGTGCTCATGGTGACCTCGCTCAGGCAGTCGCGTAACGATTGGGGACGTCGGTGGGCAGGCCGAGCAGCGCGCGCAGCGAGCCGTCCGGGTAGCCGGTGCGGAACACACCGCGCCGTTGCAGCGCGGGCACGAGCCGGTCGGCTACCGCTGCCAGATCGTCGATCGCCACGCCGGGCCGCAAACGGAACCCGTCGATTCCCCGCTCGCTCCAGTCGGTGAGCAGATCGGCGAGTTCGTCCGCACTTCCCGCGAAAACAGCAGCGTCGGAATCGAATTCGGCACGCGCGAGCTCGCTCAACCGGGACAGCCGCCGCGGACCCGGCTCCTCGTCGGTATCGAGGAAGACGGTGATGTCGGCATAGACCCGCAGCGGCTCACCGGCGCGTCCCACTCGGGCCGCGGCGGACGCGACTTGCTCCAGGATCGGGCCGGGGCCTTCGTCGCGCGTGGGCGTGACGAAGACCAGATCCGCACCGCGGGCGGCGAATTCGTAGATCAGCGGGCCGTGCGCCAGAGCCGCCACCACCGGCTGTCCTTGGGGCGGACGCGGCGTGATCGATGGCCCACGGACGCTGAAGAAGCGGCCCTCGAAGTCGATGTAGTGCAGCTTGTCGCGATCGATGAACCGGCGGGTTGCCACATCGCGGATCTCCGCGTCGTCTTCCCAGCTGTCCCACAACCGCCGTACCACTTCGACGGCGTCGGCGGCTTCGTCGAACAGATCGTGGACGTGGCCGGGAAAGCTCCCGGAAGCGATCGCTTCCGCGATTTCGGCGGTGCTGAGATCGCGCACCGAGCGGCGTCCGAAGTGGGCCGCTTCCTCGGCCGTCCCGGACACGCGCGCCTGCCAGCCCGCCCGGCCACGCGACGTGTAATCGAGCGTGGCGATCGACTTGGAGACGTGGAAGGGTTCGGTGTGCGTGGTCGTCACGGTCGGGATGAGCCCGATGTGCCGGGTGACCGGGGCGACCCGCGCGGCGATCAGATGGGCGTCGAGCCTGGCTCGCACCTGATCGACGGCGTCGTCCGACGGTGCGTGCCGCTCACCGGGGATTCGCAAGCTGTCCTCGATGCTCACGAAATCGAGCAGTGCCCGTTCCGCCGTCGCGACCAACTCGGTCCAGTAACCGGGGCTGAACAACTCGGCGGGCCGGGAGTTCGGCTCCCGCCATGCGGCCGGATGCCAGCCCGCCCCGTCGAGCGCGACGCCGAGGTGCAGTGGTTTCGGTGCCATCGTCTCCCGTTTCTCTCCATGCGCGAATGTCGTGCCGTGCAACGCGCGAACCGGCGCGTACCCGCCCGACGATGACCATGGCGGGAATCACCGGCTTCGGCCGAATCAATGGCCGGTCGCCGCGCGGGAATCAGTGGCTTCGGATAACACGTGGCCACGGCGGTGAGCGGCGGTACGGGCACGGGCACGACCGTCATCGCGCACGGGGTGTCAACGATTCGGATCAGCTCGATCGAGGGGAAATACCCCTGGTGGCCGTGCCCGGCGACCATGGGTTTCGATCAGCGTGAGCCGACCGGTCGCAACGGCGGGGACGGAAGTGGTCCACTCTCCGTGATCACGCATCGAAAGGAAGAGATACACACCGATGAGTTATGGCCCCTTCGATCTGACCTACGCCGCCGCCGACGACCGGTACGAGAAGGTCCCGTACCGCCGGACCGGCAACTCCGGCCTCGACCTTCCTGCCTTCTCCTTCGGCCTGTGGCAGAAGTTCGGCACCGATTACCCGTTCGCGACGCAACGCGAGATCATCCTGCACGCTTTCGATCTCGGCATCACGCATTTCGACAACGCCGACCGCTACGGTCCCCCGCATCGCGCCGCCCAGAAGAACTTCGGGGCGGTGCTCGCCAAGGACCTCGCCCCCTATCGCGATGAGCTGATCCTCTCGACCAAGGCGGGCAACCCGATCGGGCCCAGCCCTTACCTCAGGGGCGGTTCGCGTAAGTCGATCCTCACCTCGCTCGAACACAGCCTGCGCGACCTGGGCACCGAGTACGTCGACATCTTCTACCATCACAGCCCGGATCCGAGCACGCCGCTGGAGGAGACGGTCGGCGCGCTGGTCAGCGCGGTGCAACAAGGCAAGGCGCTGTACATCGGCCTGTCCAATTACGCGCCCGACCGGACCCACGAGGCCGCCGAGCTGCTCCGGAAGGCGGGCGTCCCGCTGCTGATCCACCAGGCGCGCTACTCGATCTACGACCGCCGCCCCGAACGTAACGGCCTGCTGGACACCGCCCGCCAGGACGGCTTCGGCGCGATCGTCTACTCGCCGCTGGCCCAGGGCCTGTTGACCGACAAGTACCTGGAGACGATTCCCGACGGGGCGCGGGCACACAACAGCAGCTTCCTGTCGCCGGACGTCATCGACGAGACCTACCGGCTGCGCACCGCCGCGCTCGACAAGATCGCCCAGGCACGCGGCCAGTCGCTCGCGCAGCTGGCGCTGCAGTGGGTGCTGCGGCGCCCCGAAGTGACCTCGGCGCTGATCGGCGCGAGTTCCACCGCGCAGCTCGACCACAACATCGCGGCGTTGAACTTCCCCGCGTTCACCGACGACGAACTCGCCCTCATCGACGAGCACGGCGTGCACGGGACCGGCCTGAAACTCTGACCTCGCGCAAGCGGTCGGGAGGGGCAGCGCGGGCGCTGTCCCGTCTCGATCTCGTCAATCTCGCAGCAACGGAAGCAGCTGGTTGCCTTGGCGCTCGATCTCGCGCAGATACGGGGTGTCGGAGAGCACGAAGTGCGTGATGCCGAGATCCTGGTACTTGCGCAGCGACTTGGCGACGTCTTCGGGGGAGCCGACCAGCCAGGTGGTCCCGGCGCCACCCGCGCCGAACTTCCCCGGTGTGGTGTAGAGGTTGTCGTCGAGCACCTCGCCCTTCGCGGCCAGATCCAGCAGTCGCTGCTGTCCCACGGCCGTCCGGCGATGTGGGTTCGGCACGGGGGCGTGGTGGTTGTCGGCCATCTCCGCGACCTTCGCCTCCGCCTCGGCCCAGGCCTGCTCGGTGGTGTCGCGGACGAAAGTGGTGACCCGCAGGCCGAACTCCAGTGGCGCATGCTCGCGACCGAGTTCCTCGCTCAGCGACCGCAGGCGCTCGATCCGTTCCCTGACTCCCGACAGGGGCTCGCCCCAGAAGAGCTGGACGTCGGCCTCGGTCGCCGCTACCCGCTCCGCGGCCTCCGACGCACCGCCGAAGTAGAGCTTCGGGTGGCGGCGCTCGCCGCGCGGGACGATCCTCGGCAGCGCGGTGGAATTGCTGACCTGGTAGTACTCACCCCGGTAGGTGACGTTCTCCTCCGTCCACAGCCGACGGACGAGTTGGAGGAACTCTTTGGTGCGGGCGTAACGCTCGGCCTGATCGCCCTCGGTCTCGCCGTAGGCCGCGAGATCGTCCTTACCCGACACGATGTTCACCCGCACCCGGCCGCCGGAGAGGTGGTCGAGGGTCGCCGCGGCCGATGCGAAGTTCGCCGGACGCCAGTAGCCCGGTCTGATCGCGATCAGCGGCTCGAAACTCGTGGTCCTGGCGGCGAGAGCCGTTGCGACGGTGAGGGTGTCCGGGCGACCCCACCCGGTCCCGAGCAACGCGCCCTGCCACCCGTGCTCCTCGAGCGCCTTCGCCTGAGCGGTCAGGGTGTCGAGGCTGTTGTGGTCGGCCACGATGGTGTCGCCGCGGTGTCCCGGCGTGACCTGATTCGGGATGTACCAAAGGAAACTCATCGGCGGTGATTCCTGTTCGGTGGGCGTGATCAACGGCGAATCACCCGACTGGCGGGTCGACCAGCCTTCGGACATCGGAATTATCGACCTCGAACGAGGCCGTAGGCCGTTCACAGCCCGCGTCGTTCACTCTGGACGACCGCTCCTGAGCTGCGACGATTCGCTGCGATGAGCAATAAATTCATCCAGATTCCAGCGCGGCCGATATGCCCTGCGGGATGTCGGTTTCCGGTGGATCACAGTCCCGGAGAGATCCTGGCGTCGACCGGGGGAGAAGCGGCGGAATCACGCCGCTGTGCGGGCGAGCGAGTGGTCGGAGCCGATCTGTGCGCGCACGTCCCGGGGCAATCCTGCTCGCGGTGAATCGACGGGGCCGGTCGCCGTGCCCGGCGGAGCAACCGCGACCGGCCCGTCGGTTATTCGACCGGAACGATCGGGGTGCCCGAGCCCGGTCCCGGCGCGGGCGGAACCAGCGCACCGGCGGGCGTATTGGTATTGGGTGCCGACTTGGCGGGCGGGGGCGCCAGCACTTGCAACGGCAGTGCCGGTGGCGGCGCGGCAGGCCCGCCGCGCGTCCCGGGTACGGGCTTGTCGTTGCCGCAAGCGGTGGCGGAGGAGGGTGGTTCGCCGCAGCTCGCTCCCGGGCCGACCGGCACGATCGGCTCGGCGGAGGCGGTGGCGGCGGCGATGATCAGCGAAACCGACACGCCGATCGGCGCCATCCAGCGTCGCGGCGCTCGCCCGTGCGTCACAGCCATATCGGGTCACCGTAGATCGCGACCGAATTGTCCGCCGTCGCCGTGGATATCGACACGATCGCGAACGAGCGCAGGCTCACCGCGCCCGCGCACGCATCTATCTTGATCTGGATCTGATCGACGGAGATCGAGCCGTGCGGTCCGGCAAGCGGTTTCGTCCCCAGCGTGATGCTGTTGATGGTGCCCGGCTTGATGGTCGTCGACATGCTCGGCAGGGCCAGCGCGCTGCCGCCGACCCCGAGGCCGGGCGAGGGGGCGACGGTCACCGTGGCGCTCGGGCCGATAGCCGCGGAGATGCCTACGGTCAGGCCGTTGGAAACGTCTATCTGGCAGCCGATCTGGTATCCCAATTGCAGCGTTCCCGAGTTCACCGCCTCCCGGCCCTCGCCGCCGATGTCGGCCGCGGCCGACAAGGTGACGAATCCTTCCCTGGTGAACGGTGTCGCGGCGAGATTGGGTACGCGCTGGACGTCTTCGGCGGTCTTGCTGATCCGCACCTCCCAGCCGTCCTCGGTGCCGACGACACGAGATTTGTCTGCCACTGGGTCAGCGGTCGCGGGGGCGGCGGTCATGCCGAATGCCGCGGTCGCGGCGATGCCGAGCATCGCCATCGTCGAGCCCTTCAATGGAATCCTTAGTCCTGTTAACAGTCGAACGCGATAGTACCGACTCCGCTGACGTGGCGGCGCGAAGGCCGTCCGCCGTTGGGGCGCAGCGGGTTTCGCCGATCAGGTTTCTGGTCAGCGGTGGATGTATCCCCGGGTGAGCGATGCGTCGTCCAGTCGCGGTGCGATCGATTCACCGCCGAGTGCCTGCCGCAGGATCGCTTGCTCGTCCTGGATGACGTGCATGACGGCATTGATCAGGGCGAGGTGGGTGAACGCCTGCGGATAGTTGCCCCAGTGTCGGCCGGTTCGGGGATCGATCTCCTCGGCGTAGAGGCCGAGGGGGCTGGCGTAGCCGAGCAGTTTCTCGCACAGCTGCTTGGCTTTCTTCTTCTCGCCGACCTCCGACAGCGCCGATACCAGCCAGAACGAGCAGATCGTGAAAGCGCCTTCCTCCCCGGCTAATCCGTCGTCGGTCTCGTCGACGCGGTACCGCAGGACGAGACCGTCTTCGGTCAGTTCCTCGGCGATGGCCAGCACCGTGTTGCGCACCCGCTCGTCCTCGGGTGGCAGGAAACGTACCAGTGGGATGAGCAGGGTCGAAGCGTCCAGCGAGGTGCTGCCGTAGTACTGGGTGAAGACCCCCCGGGAGTCGACCGCGTGTGCGCAGATGTCGGCGTGGATCTCGTCGGCCGCCTGTTGCCACCGGTGCGCGCGGGCGAAGTCCTGGTGGATGCGGGCCAGCCGGGCGCCGCGGTCGGCGGCGACCCAGCACATGACCTTGCTCGAGGTGAAGTGCCTGGGCTGTCCGCGGACTTCCCAGATGCCGTGGTCGGGCTCGCGCCAGTAGGTGAGGGCGCTCTTGACCGCACGGCCCAGCAGCGGCCAGGCCCGCGCATCGATCTGATCTTGATGGCGGCCGTAGAGATAGACCGCGTCCAGCGCGGCGCCCCACACATCGTGCTGGCGTTGCCGGTAGGCCTCGTTGCCGATGCGCACCGGGCCCGCGTTGTCGTAGCCGCGCAGGTGGGGGAGGGTCTGTTCGGCGAGATCGGTCTCGCCGCCGATGCCGTAGACGATCTGCATGTCGCGGGCATTTTCGGTCAGGTCGAGAATGTAGGAGAAGAAGTCGTTCGCCTCCCAGGTGAAACCCAGCGTGTACAGGCCCCACAAGGCGAAGGCGGAGTCGCGGATCCAGCAATAGCGGTAGTCCCAATTCCGCTCGCCACCAGGTGTTTCGGGTAGCGACGTGGTGGCGGCGGCAGCGATGGCTCCGGTGGGAGCGAAGGTCAATCCCTTGAGCGTGAGCGCACTGCGAGTGAGTTCGGCGGTCCAGGGATGGTCCGGAAATCGCCCGCCCGCCAGCCAGTGCCGCCAGTGGTGGATCGTGCGCAGCAGCCGCTCTTCGGCCTCCGCGACGTCGCCGGGAGCGTCCCGACTGCCCCAGGCGAGCGCGCAGAACCGGGTGTCCCCCTTCTTCAACAGGGTGCGGGCGACCGCGTGCGTGCCCTCCAGACCCAAGCGCATGTCGGTGCTCAAGGTCAGTTGCAGATCGGTCCCGTCGGCGCCGGCCTGTGCGAGGTGATAACTGCCGAGGTACTCCCACCGGGCGCGATGCCTGCCGTAGTCGAAGGCCGGTTGGCAGTCGAGCCCGAACTGGATCTGCCCGGTCTCGCAGTGCACCGTGCGCAGCAGGATGTGCTCGGCGTCGTAGTCGGTGGGCGTGCGCCGGTGGGCGCTGCGGCCGGGTTTCTGGTGCCGCCACGGCCCGACCAGCAGCACATCGCGCACCGTCGCCCAGCCCTCGCCGCTGCGCCAGCTCGTCTCCATGACCATCGTGCCCGGGATGTAGCGACGATCGGTGGGCACCACGAAGTCGGCGGGAGCGAACCGGAACGAGCCGGCGGAGCGATCGAGTATCGCGGCGAAGACGCTGGGAGAGTCCATGCGCGGCAGGCACATCCACTCGATGGCACCGCTGGGCGCGATCAAGGCGGTGACCTCGCAATCGGAGATGAACCCGTAGTCGTCGATGCGTGGGAACGCTGTGAGCCGCGGTGTGGCTTCGATCTCGTCCATGCGTTTCTCCGTCGTCGTCTCGGGGCTTACCGTCCGGCGGTCGTCCACCGGCGAGTACCTGGTGCACCGCCTTTCTTCGGGAGAACACTGTGCGCGGTATCGAGGCGTGAGTGCTGCGACGCTCCCATCAGCCCACCACCTCGTGGGCTGGATCGGCAAGCCCCGAGATCTAGCGACCGCCGTCGGCTCGGGTTGCCTCCGGGCCGACCAGTCGTCGGGCGGCCGTGACGGTGGCGGCGCGGCGTTCGGTGATGTTGTGCTGGGTGGTGCGGGTGGCGTGCATGGCCGCGGCGGATCTGGGCGAATTTTCCCGCGATGATCCGGCGGATGGCGTCGTCGGCGGCGGGAATGTGGGTCTGTGGCCGCGTCGGCGATGCGGTCGAACTCCGCTTCGGCCGCGACGAGGATTCGTTAGCGGGTGGCCGACCAGCGCGCGGGCAGCTGGCACCGAAAGAACGGTTTGTTTGTGTCGGGGGGTGGTACCCGGTGCACGTATCGGCTCGACAGCGCGGTCGCGCCGGTATGTGATCGGGGCACCCCCGCTGCTCGTCCACCGGCCGGTTCGACAAAGTCATGAAATCGCTTGCGCCGCACGAGAACGAGGGGCCCCTAAGGTTGGACGGCGCAAAGGAATTACATCGTGATCGAGGACGCGAACGTGCCCGGCACCGACGATGAAGATCGAGACCGGATCATCTGGCCCGAGTCGCGTTTGAGCGCATGGTGGGCGGATGTCATGGGCCACCGCTTCCCCCGAACCCAGACCACGACATCGAGTTGATCCCCCCGGCCCGATGTCGGCCCCGGTGGACTTCACCGGCTGAACTCCTCAGTGCTCACGGCACGTGCGGCCTGGGGAGCGTGCGGTCCGGTTTTCCTTGTCCCAGCCCGCGCGGAGCGGATTCGCGGACGTCCTCCGAACCCCGTCATTCCGGGATGACGGCGCGCGTGCGCGTGCGTTACGCGCCGTCCGGTTGCGGCGTCCGGCGCAGCGCGAGAAGCCCGTCGATGATCTCGACCGCCGTCAGCGGAGCCGTCGCGGCATTGCGGATCTGTGCGGCGAGACCTGCGGGGCAGCCGGGCCCCGGCTTGGCGGTCGTGGCGCACGCGGTACAGCCCTCGACGGCCTCGGCGAGATGCGCTTCGACATTGCGCACGTCGAGTGCGGCGATCAAATCGAACCCGCTCAGAAAGGGGATCGGCATGTCGATGGGTTCCTCCGGCTCAATGTCCGATCGGGTGGCGCGTCGCCGCGAGTGATCCGTCTGCGTGCCGCGCGGCGCGAATCGGCCGGAACGTCGGACGGCCGCGCGAGCAGGCGCCGGCCGCTGCTGGACCGTCGCGAGCGATGCATGGGGGAGAACTCGAGGCGCTGTCTGGTGGATCCGTTTGTGGCCGACGCCGTTGTCGGCCTGCCGACGTCGTTGTCGGGTCGGATGTCCGGTGACGTCGTTGTCGTTCGGACGAAGGAGCAGCACGTGTTTATATAGGCTCCGCATCGATAATGTAACAGATGTATATACGTCCTGGGAACCCGTCAGCGAACTCGGATTCGCAGACTTTCTACCCTGCCTGTGCCTGCTTTCGCGCGCGTGCGGCGGGGCGCGGGCTGCGGTTCAGCGACGAATACGCAACGGTATGGTGTGTGCAGACTTGGTCCGGCGAGTGGACCGCCTGGGTTCGTTGGAGGCGCTCGACTATGCAATCGGTACTCGGCAAGGCGCGGTTGCTGCTGGAAGCCTTCGACGCCGAGTCGGTGGCGTTGTCGCTCACCGAACTGTCCCGGCGCAGCGGAGTCGCCAAGGCGACGACGCATCGGCTGGCGAACGCTCTGGTCGAGTGGGGTGTCCTCGAACGATCCGGGACGAAATACCGTCTCGGCCTGCGTCTGTTCGAACTGGGGCAGCTGGTGCCGACGCAACGGGTGCTCCGGGACGCCGCCCTGCCGTACCTGCAAGAACTCCATGCCGCGACGGCCGCGACGGTTCATTTCGCGATCCGCGACGGTCTCGATGTGCTGTACATCGACAAGCTCTCCGGCCACGGCGCGGTCGAGATACCGTCCCGGGTCGCGGGACGGCTGCCGCTGTACGCCACCGCGACGGGCAAGGCGCTTCTCGCCTTCTCAGCCACCGATGTGGTGGCGCAGGTGGTGGAAAACGGACTGCAGGCGTTCACGCGACGGACGGTGGCCTCGGCGGCGCATCTGTACCGCCAACTCGACACCGTCCGGCAGAACATGCTCGCGGTGGAGGCCGAGGAGATGTCTCTGGGCGTGGTGAGCGCGGCGGTCCCCGTGTTCGGGCCGCATTCGGTGCTGGTAGGGGCGGTCGGGATGTCCACGACCACCGCACGGATGAACCTCGACCGGATGGCCGGGCCGCTGAAGTCCGCCGGTATCGGGATCAACCGGGCACTCGGCTCGCTCGCGCGCTCGGCATAGCGCACGCGGCGCAACGCCGTCGGCTCACCACCGCCAGGGCGAGGAACCCGAACGTCGCCGAGGCGGTCATCGTGATCGCCACCGTGACACCGGTGTTGCCCAGTAGCCCGACCACCGGTGCGACCGCGGCGGCCGCGCCGAACTGCGCGAGGCCGACCATCGCGGCGGCCGTGCCCGCCACCGCGCCGTGCCGCGAGAGGGCCGGCGCGGGCGCGTTCGGCATCACGAAACCGGTCGCCCACAGCGAGGCGAGCGGTTCGGAAAACGAATGAGGTTCGCTGAGCAAACCGGCGGCGAAGTTCCCGCGAATATTTTCGGCCGAGCGGTCAGCTGAGTGGACCGAACGGCTTGACGTGGCTCGATGCGCTCGGGCACCGTTCGACTACTTCCTCCACGGAAGTGATGTGGGTCGCACCGGAACCACACAGCACATCATCGACAAACAGACCTGCCTGGCGCTGTCCGCGCCCGGCATCCGGCGCACTCGGCGCGCCGACACCCAGGAGAGAGCCGAGAGGAAAGAAACAAGATGAGGAAAATCGTCACGGTGGCCGCGGGGCTCGTCGCCGCGGTCGGGATCGCTTCCGGCTCCGCCGGTGCCCAGCCCGGCGCGGATGACGCGGTCGGTTTCACGGCCCACGCCACCGATACCCAGTCCATCGTCACGACCGATGCCGGCTCGATGGTCGTCGAGGACGGGCTGTTGAAGATCAAGGCCGCCAACGGCGCCGTGCTC
>NZ_JBSGEZ010000114.1:0-13421 GCF_053603155.1 Nocardia sp. NPDC004260
AGCGACGGCCCTGAGAAGTGTGGTCTCATTCGGCCGCTCGCGATGAACGCCCCTCCAGGCGAACGAATCCCTGCCGGTGGGAGGCGATGTCGAGCCGGCCGCCGGGGGTGGCGATGAGAGCGTTCCCCTCGCCGTCCCACAGCAGAACGCGATACCGCTGCTGACGAACCGGCAGCAGGTGTCGATGACAAGCAGGTTGCACTCCAATCGATGCGGGTACTGCCGGGTCATCCGGGGTCGGCAGTCCCACAGGTCATCGACACGACATCGACCAAGCCTTGCCACAGCTGGCCAGGAGCCGCATCTCCAGTTGTGGCACAATGCATTTCGTGCATCGGTCGGTTAACGGCAACTCTGCCGCCACGGTGATGTCGCAGGTCGACGCGACCGTTTCCTGGGTTGGCCAGCGCGCACGCGCTGCTGCCCAGCCGATGCGAAGATGGCCCTTCCCGCGGGCGTCCCGGATCGGGCGCCCGCGGCCTCGCACACCTTCCTCGGTGTTCTTGCGATGCCCGGGGGCCGGGCTCGGCGTGGTCCGCGAGGTTTTGTTGGCTGGGTCGCGGAGCGAAACCTCATGTGAAGGTGTGGTGCCGTGGGCTTTTGAGAGGTGATCGTCGCACTCCCTTGTTCCGGGCCCGGTTGCGTCTGCGTGGCCGTGTGATGAGCGCTGGTTCCGGTGCGTTGTAGTTCACGCGATGGCCTCGGGTATGCCCAGCGGTCGATGAGTAGCCGTTGGGATCGGAAGTGAGTAGGAGGCGGTTATGGGTACACATGGGTCGAGGGAACGCACCTCGCTGACGGAGATTCTCCGGCACGGCGATCCGCAATTCCACCAGCAGCTGCAGAAGATCCTGACCAAGCCGGAGTTCCGCGTCACCGAGGACATGAGCCAGGTGCAGCGGCGGCAGAACGCCTATGACCAGCTGGAAGACTTGGTCAAGGAGATCGGCGCCCGCGATGCCGCAACGGATCTACCGAAATTGTTCGCGGTGTTCGACCAGACCGCAGTACTCACGCCGGACCTGATCCCACTGATCTCCGGACACTACAATCTGTCCTCGGGCAGCCTGGCCACCTTGACCGACCCCGACTCCGCCAAGGAGTACCTCAAAGACCTGGACGACGGCACCAGCGTCGGGGTCATGCTGCTGACCGAGTACGGGTGTGGCTCCAACATCGGCTTCATGCAGACCACCGCCACCTGGGATGGCGAGGCATTCGTACTCAACACGCCGGAACCGCTGGCGCGGAAATTCATGCCCAGTCTAGGGATCTCGGTTCCCCGGGTCTGCGTCATCGGTGCGCGGCTCATCGATGCGGAGGGCGTTGATCAGGGCGTGCACCTGTTCGCTGCGAGGCTGCGCGACGACCACGGCGACCCGGCTCCCGGCGTGACGATTACCCAGCTCGGTCGCCAGCAGCTGGTCGTCATGGACAATGCGGTGATCAGCTTCGATGGCCTCCGGGTCGAGCGCAGTGCCTGGCTGAGCAACGACCTGGCGACCATCGACCGCAACGGGGTGCTGACCTGGTCCGACGACAACAGCCGGAAGCGGGCATTCGCCTCGGCGATCAGCCAACTGACCGTCGGCCGCCTGGCTCTGTCGTCATGTCTCAATGCCACCGCTCGCGCCTCGCTCTACATCGCGCTTCGCTACGCCTCCAAACGGCGAGTGCCGTTGACGTCAGAGGCCAAACCACTCATGGTCGACATCCCGCACGTGCGAGATACCCTGCTCACCGAACTGGCCGGTACCGTCGCCCGGACCATCTACGGGAACGCGGTCAAGACTTTCCTCGCAGGCGCCGATCTCACCAAGCGCGGCACCGTCGTGGCGGTCATGGCCGCCAAGTACTTCATCCAAGAGCATGCCTTGACCACGGTCACCGACTGCCGCCTGAAAATGGCTGCGCAAGGAATGTTCAGCGACAACCGGGTCGCCGACTACATCGGCATCTGCCACGCCGCCATCACCGGCGAGGGCGACACCAAAGTGCTGGGCAGCGTAGGCGGGCGCGTCTTGGCCAAAGAGCTCGGCCGCACACCGCCACCGGAACCGACGCTGCACGATCCCGCCGACCCCACAGACCGCGCGCGGTTGCTCCGCGCGCGCACGCTGACGATCGCGCAAGATGCGCAACCACTGCTGAGCGACCCAGCTCTAAAAGCGCGTCTGGATGTCATCCCGGATGCACTCGAACTCGCCGAGGCCTACTGCGCCGAACAAGCCCTGCAGTTACTCGACGAACTCGCCGAACTCCACCCCGAGATCGCCGCCGTACGCGACGTCTTCGCACTGGACCAGATCAACCAGCATGATTCGTGGTACCTCACCCGTGGTCTACTCGACATCGCGGCCGTCAAGACCGTGAAACAGCAAGGCCGCGCAGGGCTGCTTCCCCAGGCGATCGACAACCTCGCCGACCACCTGCCCGCACTGCTGGACGCGTTCGGCTTTGATGACGAGGTCCTCGGCGCACCGGTACTTTCCGACGATCTACCCACCGCGTGGGACTCCCGCTTGCGTGACCGACACGATCACTGACACTCCACGGCAAAGTCCAGGCTCGGGCGCACGGCAGGGCGCCCGAGCCTGTGCCGTAGCGGAACTCGTAGGGCCTCTGCTGTGGGCCTCAACCCCGGGGGCACGCGCCGCCGGTATGAGGGCTCGATCGAGCGAACCATGTTGGCAGGCAACAACATTAGGCAGCCAGTGGCCTTCACCTTGGGTAGTATGCTGCCGCAACCGAAACCAAGGAGACTACGTGTATCCGCAGCACACCCATCTGGGTGCTACCGCGACCGACCCGATGTCGCCGATCGAAAACATCGGTCCTCGAATCCCGATCCACAGTCCAGAATTCGCGACGGATCCACACGCATACTACCGCCTGATGCGCAGAGACTACGGACCACTGGTGCCGGTCGAGATGTGGCCAGGAGTCCCCGCAACCCTGGTCATCGGTTATCGCACCGCCGTGCGGATCCTCAACGACGACGACCGCTTCCCGGCCGATCCGAGCGTGTGGCAGAAGACCGCACCCGCCGACATCCCGATCATGCCGATGATCGAAGCCCGCCCCAACGCTATTCGCACCAGCGGTGCAGAGCACGCACGCTACCGCGCCGCATTGACCGACGCCCTGGACGGAATCGACCTGAACTCCCTGCGAGCCATGGTCGAGGGATCCGCCATCCCGATCATCAACACCTTCTGCGAGGCCGGGAACGCCGAACTGTTGAGCCAGTACGTCCAACCGCTGGTCTTCTCGGTCTTCTGCCAGGTCCTCGGCTGCCCACCCGACATCGGTGCGCGGGTCGCGCAAGCCAGCGCCGCGATGTTCGACGGTGTGGATACCGAAACAGTGAACGCGATCATGGGTCAAGCGCTGCTCGACCTCACCGCGCTCAAACGCGTCTACCCCGATGACGACGTCGTCACGAGACTGGTGCAGCATCCCGCCGGGCTGAACGACGAGGAGATGGTCCATCAACTGGTCCTGCTGTTCGCGGCCGGTGTCGAACCCCCCTTGAACCTGATCGCCAACACCCTGCTGTTGATGCTCACCGACGCCCGCTTCGGCGACAGCCTGCACATGTCGACCAGGACCGCGCTGCACGAGAGGCTGGCCACCGACCCGCCGATGGCGAACTACTGCATCACCTATCCTCGCCAGCCGATTCTGATCGAGGACGTATGGCTGCCAGCGAATCAGCCGGTCATCATCAGTATGGCTGCCTGCAATACCGATCCAGCGATGAACACCGGGGAATTCCTCGACAACGGATGGAACCTCGCGTTCAGCACCGGCCCGCACGCCTGCCCTGCCCACGCCCGGCCGTACGGACTTCTGCTCGCGCAGGAGGTCATCGATCAACTCCTCGACACCCTCCCCGAGCTGAGGTTAGCGGTTGCCAAGAAGGCTCTTGTATGGCGCCCAGGCCCATTCCACCGAGCACTGGAAGCGTTGCCGGTCGTGTTCCCGCCGTCTGCTCCGTTCCGTCTCTGAGGACGCACCTCGCTGGCATGGTTGATCGCAAGCCTGGCCGGCTAACGCTAACGTGCTCCAGCACCGTTGTTGTGGCCCGCTGAAGCAAGATCGCTACGCCAGCGGGCCAATCGTTGTCCAGGATCGGGCTGGCGAGTAACGCCCGCGACGCGCAGCAGATCGTGCGCGATCGCCGCGCACAGCACCCCGGCGGACTTCGCGCCGAACCGTCCGGAGAGTATGTGCGCGAGAGGCCCGTCGATGAGGTCGGCGAACTCGGTCTCGCAAGCACATCGGTCTCGAAGTCCGCGAGTTCATCCTCCGTCGCCGGAGACCGGAACTCACGCAGATCACGCACGGCCGCCAGAGCCAACCCACGCCTCCTTACCTTCACCCGCCCCGAGGGAAGCTCGGCCGAATCGCAATCTGATCGACCGGGCCGACTTCGCTTCAGTGGAGGATTCGACGCTGAGGACGCACAGGATGGCCCAGATCCAGGCCAAAACGGGCGACGTGAAAGAAGTCGGAGGGATCAGGAACTCAACGACTGTTGGTTAGCCAGGACGGCCTGCGCGGATGGCGATGTGGTGGGTGTTGTCGATGTTTATGTCGATCGATTCCCGGCACTCGCTGTGTTGTGACAGCATGTCGCGGGTCGTAACGGCATTGGGTTTTGGGGAGGGTGTCGAGATGGAAGACTTCGAGCAGTGCTATCGATCTCAGTTGGCTATTCCAACATTTACAGGCGGTTCAGTCCGAGGGAGTGGAAGCAGGATCCTCTCTGGCGGTTACGCGGAGTGCGGAATGGCGGCGTCCGTAGGCGATGTAGACGATTATGCCCAGTGCCATCCAGACGACGAAACGGAGCCAGGTCTCGACCGAGAGATTGAGCATCAGCCATGCGCACGCCAGAACAGCGAGTATAGGAATGAGGGGGACGAAGGGCACCCGGAACCCGCGCGGCAGGTCCGGGCGGGTGTGACGCAGAACGAGCACCCCGATCGCGACAAGCACAAAGGCAAACAAGGTGCCGATATTGACCATCTCTTCGAGGGTTCCGAAGTCTATGAAACCCGCAAGAGCCGCACAGATGATGCCCACGATGACGGTGAGCCGGACGGGAGTGCCGCGCTTTCCGATACGCGCTAGTTTGCGCGGCAATAGTCCGTCACGGCACATGGCGAACAACACTCGAGTCTGGCCGAGAAACATCACCATAACGACGGTAGTCAAGCCTGCGAGTGCGCCGACGGAGATGATGTTCTTCACCCACATCTCATCGTGTATGGCGAAAGCGGTAGCGAGTGTCGCATTTCCGCCAGAAAGGGCCGTATACGGGACCATTCCTGTGAGGACGATAGATACTGCGACATAGAGCGCCGTTACGATCAACAGCGAGGCGAGGATTCCACGAGGCAAAGCCTTTTGCGGGTCTTTCGTTTCCTCAGCTGTGGTCGCGACCACATCGAATCCGATGAACGCAAAGAACACCAGGCTGGCCGCGGCGAGTAGCCCATACCAGCCGAATGTACTGTTGCCTGCTCCGGTGACGAAGGAGAACAGCGACTGATGTAACCCCTGCCCTTCCCCCTGCGGCTGCGAAGGCGGAATGTAAGGTTTCAGATTCGAAGAGTCGAAGTAGGTGGCGCCGACCACGAGCACCAGCGCGACCACGCACAGTTTGATGACGACTGCCACTTGCGAGACACGCGAAGAAATCTTCGTCCCAACCGCGAGCAGCGCCGCCAGGGCCGCGATAATCAACACGGCGCCCCAGTCGAAGGTGATCGAGCCGAGGTGTACAACCGGCGATCGAGAGTTCATCACTTCGCCTAGATACTGTGACCAGCCCTTTGCCACAGTAGAAGTCGCGAGCGCGAACTCCAAGATCAAATCCCAACCGATGATCCAGGCGATGAGTTCGCCAAAAGTGGCGTAGGCGAACGTGTATGCGCTGCCTGCGACGGGTACGGTCGAGGCGAACTCGGCGTAGCAGAGCGCGGTCAACGCGCACGCGATCGCAGCTAGAACGAATGCGAGCGAAACCGACGGCCCCGCAACCTTCCCCGCAGTCCGTGCGGTTAAAGTGAAGATGCCAGCGCCGATGACAACAGCGACTCCGAATGTTGTGAGATCCCAGGCGGTCAGATCCTTGCGCAATCCTGAGCCCGGCTCATCTGTTTCTCGGATAGATTGTTCCACGGATTTTGTGCGGAATATAGAGTTCCGACGATCGGGTTTCGAAGTCGTCACACTTGTCTCCTTAAAAGGTCTCGAAGGCATTCGAGACATTCGAATAAACTTGCGTCATCTGCCAAATCGCCGAAACCCAAACACGGCACACAAGGAAGGGAAGTTCTCGGCGGAATTTCTTGTCGTCGCGGCTCGCAGACCTAAAGTTTCGCCACTCAATTCGACAGATAGCGGCGTGCGGCTTCACCTTTGACTGATGAGGCATCGGCGAAGACTCCTGAAGACGAGGTTCTGTCTTCTGTAGCGAGAAACAGAAAGTTGCGCCGCAAACCTGGCACTCGAGACGTTGCGATCCTGAATCCGATCGGCAGCTCATGGATACATTACGGGCTCAATCAAGCTCGTGACGTGCGGCTTCACACTCCGGCGGCTGTTGCGTTACCGCCCGTGCAGACAACAGCCACCCGACGCCCGATGAAGCGCTCTCGGTCGGCGAGAACCGCAGCCAACGCGGCTGAGCCCGCGCCCTCGGCAAGAGTGTGGGCACAAGTGCGCAAGATACCTTGGGCCTGCGCGATCTTGTCGTCGGTGACAAGTACGAAATCCGTCAGGTGGTCGGCCAGTATGCGTTGCGGCAGCGCGAATCCGCTACCGGTGGCAAGTCCATCCACGCGAGTCGTGTTGGGGCGCTGGACGAGTTGGCCGACACGCCAGGAGTCGTGTCCTGCTGGCGAGGCCGCCGATTGCACCCCTATGACCTCGCAAGTCGGCGAGAAAGCGGCCGCGACCAGGCAGGCACCGGCAGCGCCGGTGCCACTGCCGACCGGGACCACTAACACGTCCAGATCGGGCGCGGCCAGAAACAGTTCCACATAGGCGGTCGCCACCCCGGCAATGATCGCAGGTTCGTCGGCCGCCGATACCAGGCACATTCCTCGCTCGGCCGACAGTTCCTCGGCATGTGTACGCGCCTGTTCCAATTCGCTACCATGCTCGACGAGTTCAGCACCGAGCGCTCGCACGGCCGCGGCCTTCACCGGATTCGGTCGAGAAGGCATGACGACGACGCACGGGACGCCGAATTCCCGTGCCGCATACGCCAGTGACTGGGCATGATTTCCGGTCGAGTAGCCGAGCACGCCGCGTGCACGGTCCTGCGGGGACATGTTCGCCAGCAGGTTCAGCCCGCCGCGCACCTTGAAGGCGCCAGTGGGCTGGACATTTTCGTGCTTCACCAGCACGTGGGTGCCTGCCACCTGGTCGAGTATCGGGTAGGACCAGGCCGGAGTCGGTGGCAGCTTCCCCGCCAGCAAGTTTCGGGCGCGCAGGATGTCGGGCATAGTTGACATGCCTCCATTAACGCAACCCTAGATAGATGAGTCCAATGGATGCTCTCTAGACTTTCATCGAAATCATCTATGATTCCTACGTGGACACGACTCGCCTGCGAGTGCTGCTGGCGGTGGCGCGCGAAAAATCTGTTACCGCCGCCGCGGAAGCGCTGCACTATGCACAGCCCTCGGTCAGTCATCATCTGGCCAAGCTGGAAACCGAAGTGGGAGTGGCGCTGTTTGAGCGAGCCGGGCGTGGAATCCGGCTCACCGACGCGGGTGAGCTGCTGGTGTTGCGCGCTGAGGAGATCCTCGGCCGAATCGACTCGGCCCAAGCCGAGTTGGCCGCCCATGCCGGATTGCGTGCGGGCCGGGTCCGCCTGGCGGCATTTCCATCAGTGCTGGCAACACTTGTGCCGCACGCGATGGCGGCGTTGTCCCGTGACCACCCCGACCTGGACTCGGTCCTGATCGAGGCAGAACCACCCGCGGCGCTCACGACCTTGCGTGGCGGCGGCGTAGATGTTGCGCTGATCTTCGCGCACGACGAGACCGATCCAGTAGGTGTGAGTGTGCACCGGCTTTTCACAGAGCCGCTCTACATAGTCACTCAGCGAAACGACGGACGCGGACGAAGCGAGGATCTCGCCACCTATGCCGATGCCCGGTGGATCGCGGGCTGCGAACGCTGCCGAGCACATCTCGTTGCCATGTGCGCCGGTGCGGGGTTCACGCCGAACATCACCTTCGAAACCGACGACTACGTCGCGGCACAAGCACTCGTCGCCGCCGGCCTCGGCGTCACGACGCTACCTGGTCTCGCACTGAGCGCGCATCACCACAGCGAGACATCGATAACCCGAATCCCTCACGCTGGCAGGCGCGTACTGGCCGCCACCTACGGCCGTTCACCACTGCCGGCGCCCGTTGCAGCCTTTCTGGACAAGCTGATCACAACCGTAGGACAGCTACAGTGGCCTATCCCGAACTAGTGGGCCTTGGTGACGATCTGGGCGATCGGTATCCGATGATCGTCAAGACCTGACGCGGTTCCTGGGAGCACTTCATCACGTTTCTGCAGTTCCCGCTGGAGATCCGGCGGGTCGTCTACACGACCAACATGATCATCTAGGACGCACCACCTGTCCGATTACGTGAAGCCCCGGGGGGGGTACCGGGGGAATTGAGTGAACGGTGACAAACATGCGCCTCGTCACTGAAATGTCAGTAGCTTCTCGTCACGAAAAATGTCAGTAAACAGCCGCACGTCGGCCCACGATTTGAATCCTCCCGGCATGTCCGGAGACTTCATCTGTTGAGGAAGGATGAAGTCCGTGAGTTCGAAGAAGTACCCCAAGACCACGGAGTTAACAAGAAGGGCCTGATGTCAAGGGGTTTCGGGGATTTCTGGTCGTGGCAACGGGACTCCTGGTAGCAGAGAAGCCGACCAAGGTCTTCTCGCCCATATGGAGTCCCGTTGCCCGTTCAGCATTCCACCCGGCCGCGTGCCGGGTCCATCGCCAGCGTTGATCATCTGCTGGCTCCAGGCCATCTTGGTGAGCTGACCAGCCACGTCCCAGTCGAGCTGGTCGATGACATCTTGGAACGCGCGGGAGCGGTGCAGTCACGACTGCGGTTGCTGCCCTCGCGAGTGGGGGTGTATTTCGTGTTGGCCTTGGCGCTGTTTCCGATGCTGGGTTACCTGCGGGTCTGGGACAAGCTCACCGCCGGGATGTTTCACCTCGGGTTGCGCCGCCCGTCGGAGAAGGCGCTGCGCGAGCTGCGGCGTCGGCTCGGCGAGGCGCCGCTGCGGATGCTGTTCGAGACCGTGGCCGGACCGGTGGCGCAGCCGGGCACGCCCGGGGTGTGCTATCGCGGCTGGCGCACCGTCGCATTCGACGGGTGTTCCTCGTACAAGGCTCCGGACCTGCCCTCGGTGTCTGCCTGGCTGGGCAAGCTCAAACACCGTTACGGGTCCGAGGGCTATCCGATGCTGAAGATCGTGGCATTGTGCGAGACCGGGACCCGGGCCCTGCTCGGCGCGGTGTTCGGGCTTGTCGACGTGGCCGAGCACGTTCACGCTGAGCACCTGTTGCCGCTGCTGGACGCGAAGATGTTGCTGCTCAACGACCGTGGGTTCGACTCCGACGAGTTCCTGTCCAAGATCGCCGGGACCGGCGCGCATATACTTGTGCGTCTGCGAGGGCGCAGGAGTCCGGCACGGTGGGCGCACTTGCCAGACGGGACCTACCTGACCCGGATCGCCGGGGTCAGGTTGCGGATCATCGACGCGCACGTGAGCGCGACCACGGTGAAAGGACTGCGTGTGGGCGAGCGGTATCTGCTGGCCACTACCCTCACCGACCATCGTCGCCACCCCGCGACCGAGCTCACCGCCCTCTACCACGAGCGCTGGGAGATCGAATCAGCCTTCTACGCCCTGCGTCACACCCTGCAACGCGGCCTGGTACTGCGTTCCCAGCACCCCATCGGTCTCGCGCAGGAACTGTGGGCTCAGCTGACCGTCTACCAGCTCTTGCGCCGCGCGATGGCCGACGCCGTCGAGTCGCGACCGGGCACCGATCCCGACCGCGCCAGCTTCACCGTCGCCCTGGAAACGGCCAAAGACCAGCTGATCAATGCCGCAGCCATCCCCGACAACATCCAGACCGGCCGGATTCGACAGGCCGTGCTGGACAATCTGCTGCCGCCACGACGGCCACGCATCGCCCCACGCCGGGTGAAATGCCCCATCTCCCGCTACGCCGCACCACCGAGCCAAGCCATGATCACCGGTATCGGCACGGTTGCGCAGGTCACCATCACCGTGACTCACAGCCAGCAACAGGCCCCCACCGGCCGCCGAGACAAAACACTCCAGCTCATGCGCACCGAACCGCATCGGACCTGGCGCCCTAGCGAAATCGCCCGAGGCATCGGCCTGCCTGAACCCAACACCCACAGCCTACGCACCGATCTCCTCCGCTGGACTCGCGAAGGCATCCTGCACCACCACGCCCAAGGCGCTTACACACTCGCTCCGGAATGGATACAACCCGACCCACCGGAAATCCCCGAAACACCTTGACATCAGGCCCTTCTTGTTAACTCCGTGGTCTTGGAAGTACCCGCTGGAGTTGCGTGAGCGGGCGGTGCGGATGGTCGCGGAGGTCCGTGGCCAGTACGAGTCGGAGTGGGCGGCGATCGGGGCGGTCGCCGAGTTGCTGGGTGTCGGGACGGCCGAGACGGTCCGGAAGTGGGTTCGCCAGGAGCAGGTCGATGTCGGCGCGCGGGCTGGGGTGACCAGTGAAGAGGCCGCGGAGTTGAAGCGGCTTCAGCGGGAGAACGCAGAACTGAAGCGCGCCAACGCGATTCTGAAGTCTGCGTCGGCATTCTTCGCGTCAATGTCAAGATCATGAGTGCCTGGCGGGGTTCGCTCTTTTCTTCGCTGCCCCAGCTGTGAATGCTGGTGGCTTGTCACGATGTGCGACCTCGCCGGGCCCGACCGGCGAGGTGCGTGGCCTGATAGGAGCGCGCCGCAAACGCCCGATTGACGCGTGCCCGTCCTCACCTGGTCGCATTTATCCCGTTTGCGCGTGAGAGGACCGAAAACCGTTGAACCATGTTGTGATCGGTGTTGACGCCCACAAACGCACCCATACCCTGGTCGCCGTCGATCCCGTGGGCCGCCGGTTGGCCGAGAAGACGATCGGAACGACCAGCGAGGATCATTTGAAGGCGGTCGAGTGGGCTGCCCAGTGGCCGGCTGCCCGCTTCGCGGTGGAGGACTGCCGACACGTCACACGCCGACTGGAACGGGACCTGCTGGCCGCAGCGTTCCAGGTGGTGAGGGTGCCGACCCATCTCATGGCTGCCGCCAGGCGCAGTAGCCGGGAGAAGGGCAAATCCGATCCGATCGATGCCCTGGCGGTGGCTCATGCTGCCCTGCGCGAACCCGACCTGCCGACCGCGCGTCTCGACGGCCCGGCGCGGGAGGTGAAACTCTTGTCGGACTATCGCCATACCTTGGTTGTCCAGCGAACCGAGCTGATCAACCGATTGCGTTGGCACCTGCACGAACTCGACCCCAGCCTGGAACTTCCCGCCCGCGGACTGCGCCGCTACTGCGTGATCGACGACCTCACCGAGCGATTGACCGCTTTCGACGGCCTGGTCGCGCGGATCGCTCGCGATATGACCGCGCAGTGCCGTGCGCTGACCGAACAGATCAACGATCTCGAACGTCAGCTCCGGGATCGAGTCCGGGTGCTGGCGCCGACTCTGCTCGCAGTCCCCGGCTGCGGGGTCCTCTCGGCCGCGGTGATCGTCGGCGAGACCGCTGGAGCGCGACGCTTTCGCTCCAAGGGCGCGTATGCGCGGTTCACCGGGACCGCACCCATTCCGGTGTGGTCGGGTGCCACCTCAGGCAAGGTGCGACTCAACCGCGGCGGTAACCGGTGGATCAACTGCGCCTTGCATATGATCGCGCTCACCCAGACCCGCGGCTTCGGGCCCGGCAAGACCTACGTCGACAAGCTCAAATCCAGCGGCAAGACCCGCACCGAAGCGATGCGGCGTTGCGTCGGCGCTTGTCCGACGTCGTCTACCGTGCCCTGCTCGCCGACGAACAAGCAGCCGTGACACCGCCCACCGAATCAACGAAACTGGTTGCGCTGCGGGCGGCTTGACATAGGAGCATCGCCGAACTGGACCGGCCGCAGCGCTGATCGTCAGGTATATCAGCGAGCATCAGGGCCACCGGGTCGATGGTGGCCTGCGATGGGGTGTCGAGTCGATCTGCGCCGCGCTCACCGAGCTCGGCGTCAAGATCGCCCCATCAACGTATTACGAACAGCGCCAGCCGGTGTCTTGTAAACGATGGCGGCGTGATGAGGATTTGAAGGTGGAAATCACGCGGGTTCACTGGGAGAACTTCAGCGCTTACGGCGCCCGGAAGGTGTGGCTGCAACTCAATCGTGAAGGCATCAGCGTGGGCCGCTGCACGGTGGAGCGGCTGATGCGGCAGCTCGGGTTGCGTGGCGCGGTCCGTGGCCGTGTCAAACGCACCACGATCGCCGATCCGGCCGCCCCGCGACCGGCGGATCTGGTGCAACGCCGGTTCGCGCCGAGAGCACCGAACCGGCTGTGGGTGGCCGACATGGTGCGCCACGAGGCGCTGTTCGACCGTGTGGTGATGAAAGGACACCACCGTCGGGTCGTCGCAGCGGCCCGGCTGAAGCTGAGGGCAGCCCGAACCCGGGGACGGGGGTGAGGGTGGACAGCGGCCCTGACAACGACGAGTCGTACCAGCACTGCCAGATGGTGCGAGCTCGGCAAGCAAGACGGACAGGTATACGAGAGGAACCAGTGTCTGAACGCCCCTCAAGCGCACCCACCAGCCCCGAACCTGGCGGATGCGGGCTGGGTCGCACCGCGCACCCTCTGGCATCAGCCGGACGGGGAACTCCTGGGTCGGAGAATGTCGTCGGCCGGGAGGCCATGGTGAAGGCCTGCGGCGTAGTCATGGCGATGGTGCAGGGGCATAGCTGGATGCCGATCCCGTCGAACGGTCGACAGCGAACGTGGGAACCCTTCTGTCGGTCTCGTCCCGCCCGTGACATCCGGTTACGAGTGGGTGGGCAGGTCCGTCGTCGGCCGATGTCGACAGGAGGGGGCGGAGAGCTCGTAGTAGTCCGAGGTCGGGGTGCGACACGAGGTCGCACGAGTTGAGTGAGCTTCACTGAAGGAGGTCGGCGGATGCCGAAGGTGTAGTTACGGATCAGTGTTCGTGGATCTGTCCCCGGGCCTGACGTGCGTCGCTGGTAACGGCGGGGTGTGAAGCTCAGGTCGGAAGGCTCGAGGGCTCCCGTTCCATCCGGGAGCCACAAGTCACGGGGAAGGCCGACA
>NZ_JBSGEZ010000115.1:0-13356 GCF_053603155.1 Nocardia sp. NPDC004260
GAACAACTCCACCATCACCGGATCGACCGCCGAGATCACCGCCACGCGAACACGATACCGACTGCCGCTCAACAACTTACGGGACAACCCTTAGGTGCACGTACGACATCCATCGCAATCGAGATCCTCGACGAGATCCATTGTGAACGCGACAACTCGGAGGTCAACGATGGTTGAAATCCAGACGAACGTCCGTCGCCCCCTTGCGGGGTTGAGAGTCGTCGAGTTGTCCAGCTTCGTCGCCGCTCCCCTCGGAGGAATGACACTCGCTCAACTCGGAGCCGAAGTCATCCGCGTCGACCCTGTGGGCGGGGGCCCGGACAAGGATCGCTGGCCCCGCACGGCCGATGGCCGAAGTCTTTACTGGTGTGGACTCAACAAAGGCAAGAAGTCGCTCACCGTCGATACGCACTCCGAATCCGGGCGAGAGATTGTTCGATCTCTACTCCGCATCGGCGGGCCGTCGTCTGGCATATTGCTCACGAACACCGTAGGCCGCTCATGGCTCGACGACGAACAGCTTCGCGCCGTCCGAGAGGACGTGATCGTAGTTCGCGTCGAGGGAAACTGGAAGGGACAGGCTGCTGTCGACTACACAGTCAACGCGGCGGTGGGATTTCCTTCCGTCACTGGACCGGAGGGGTTCGCAGATCCGATCAACCATGTGCTTCCAGCCTGGGATGTGACTTGTGGAATCTATTGCTCACTCGCTATTACGACCGCCGTCCTGAACCGGCGAACAACAGGACAAGGTGCCGATGTCCGGATTGCGCTGGAAGATGTAGCGCTCGCGACAGCTGGCAATCTCGGTTTTCTGAGCGAAGCTCAGGTCAACGGATCGAGCCGACCCAGGATAGGCAACCATTTATACGGTGGATTCGCTCGCGACTTCATCACCCGCGACGGGCACAAAGTGATGATCGTCGCACTCACCAAGCGGCATTGGAACGAGTTGGTCGGCGTAACGTCGCAAGCAAACGCGGTTACTGGACTCGAAAATTCTCTGGGAGTGGATTTCACCCGGGAGGACGACAGGTACACCTATCGTGAGATGCTTGCCGGACTTTTTCAGGTGTGGTTCGGAAACCAGACGACACAGGACGTGGAAGCCGCGTTGCGGCCGACATCATTGTTGTGGGCGCGATACCGCTCCTTCGACGAAGTCGTTGATCCCGCATCGACCGATGTGTGGAACAACCCCATGATGTCGATGCTGACCCAGCCCGGGATTCCGGCTCACCTCGCGCCTGGGTCCCCTATACGCTTCAATGACATGCCCCGCGCGGCCGATCGAGCACCCGAACTCGGTGCCCACAACCGAGAGATACTCACCACTCTCGTGGGACTCAGCGACCGTGAACTCTGTGAACTCGAACAAAAAGGAGTAATCGGTGGCACACCCTTCTGAAAACCGCTCACTCACAGATCTGTTCACATTTGCGGAAGGGCCGAGCTTCGACGACCTTCAAATAGGCGACACTTCTCCCCCAACTATTGGAATGACGCTTACCGATGGCACCGCGGCGCATCACCAAGCCATAGTCGGCGACCGCTTGAGGCTTGCGCTCGACGAAGAATTCGCTCTGCGTGTCACAGGCGGATCGCGAATCGCTCACCCGGCACTGGTCTGGGATGTCTCGATCGGCCAGTCGACCCTCTTCACCCAAAAGGTCAAGGCAAATCTGTTCTACCGAGGTCTATCGTTTCACACGGTTCCCCGCATCGGCGATACCCTGAGAACCACTACAACCGTGGTCGGCCTGCATTCGAACACCCCGAGGCCGAATCGCGCACCCACCGGCATGGCGCTACTCCGAATCGACACAGTCGACCAGCGAAATGACCCTGTCTTGTCCTACCACCGGTGCGCCATGCTTCCGCGCCGAAGTGACACGATCAGAGAAGAAGGCCCACGCGACGTATCCCCCACGCCCGCAAACGTTCATCTTGACCCGTACAAAAGATGGAGTATCGAACAACCGGACATAGTCGCGCCGGGGCGGCTGGCCGGGTTGGCCCCTGGATCGGTGCTGAATGTTCACGCAGGCGATGTCGTTACCAGCGCACCGGAACTCGCCAGGCTGACCCTCAACGTCGCTGCCGCGCATCATGATGAACGGGTAGGCGGTGGCCGTCGCTTGGTGTACGGCGGTCACACCGTGGGAATCGTGTTGTCTCAGGCGACGCGTGTCCTACCTGATATCGCAACAGTCCTCTCCTGGGAGCGCTGCGACCACATAGCACCCGTATACGAAGGCGACACCATCACGAGCAGCCACGAGGTCCACTCACTCCAATCGCGGGACGGATGGGTCATGGCGCGGATCAACTCGCAGGGGTTCGCGATGCGCTCGGGTACGTCGACAGAAGTCTTGAACTGGGTGTGGACAGCCTTGCTTCCAGCACTGACGAAATAGCATGTCCGCCGCGCCGCAGTGCTCGATTCGATAACAGCACCACTTCCGGCCTTGAGTGCGCTCGATTGCACCCTACCGGCGAAACAGCTACTCAAATATTTCCACCGGTTCTCAATCACTGGCCGAGAACTGTGGCGAAGGGGTCTCGAATGTTTTCCAAAGTTCTGGTTGCCAACCGCGGCGAAATCGCGATCCGAGGGTTTCGCGCCGCGTACGAATTAGGTGCCGCAACTGTGGCGATCTTTCCGTACGAGGACCGTAACTCGATTCACCGGTTGAAAGCCGATGAGAGCTATCAGATCGGTGCGCAGGGGCATCCTGTACGGGCATATCTGTCGATCGATGAGATCGTCTCGGTCGCGAAGAGGTCAGGCGCCGATGCGATCTATCCGGGCTACGGCTTCTTGTCTGAGAACCCTGAATTTGCGGCGGCGTGCGCAGCGGCAGGGATCACGTTCATCGGCCCTTCCGCTGAGGTGCTGGAACTGACAGGCAACAAGGCACGGGCTATCGCGGCGGCAAAGGCGGCCGGGCTACCGGTGCTGGTGTCGTCGCAGCCGTCTTCGAATGTCGACGAGTTGGTCGCGGCGGCCGAAGACATGGAGTTCCCCGTGTTCGTCAAGGCCGTGGCCGGGGGTGGCGGCCGAGGGATGCGTAGGGTCGAGGAACGGTCGGCGCTGCGGGAGTCGATTGCAGCGGCCGCGAGGGAGGCCGAGTCAGCATTCGGTGACGCGACTGTTTTCTTGGAACAGGCTGTGATCGATCCTCGACATATCGAGGTTCAGATCTTGGCGGACAACGAAGGCAACGTGATTCATCTGTTCGAGCGGGATTGTTCGGTGCAGCGCCGACACCAGAAGGTCATCGAACTGGCGCCGGCACCGAACCTCGACCCTTCTCTCCGTGACCGGATCTGTGCGGACGCCGTCGCGTTCGCGCGGCAGATCGGTTACTCCTGCGCCGGGACCGTGGAGTTCTTGCTCGACGCTCGTGGGAACCACGTCTTCATCGAAATGAACCCTCGCATCCAGGTCGAGCACACGGTCACCGAGGAGATCACCGATGTCGATCTGGTTCAGGCTCAGTTGCGTATCGCGGCCGGAGCGACGCTGATAGACCTCGGTCTGGACCAAGACACTGTCAAGATCCGCGGCGCTGCTCTGCAATGCCGAATCACCACCGAGGACCCTGCCAACGCATTCCGCCCGGATACAGGCCGCATCACAGCCTACCGGACACCAGGTGGCGCAGGGGTGCGTCTCGACGGTGGCACCAACCTTGGTGCAGAAGTGGGAGCCCACTTCGACTCGATGCTGGTCAAGCTGACCTGCCGCGGCCGGGATCTGGACGCTGCTGTCGCCCGTGCGCGTCGCGCCGTCGCGGAGTTTCGAATTCGTGGTGTCAGCACCAACATTCCCTTTCTGCGAGCCGTTCTCGACGACCCGGCCTTCCGGGCAGGTGAACTCACTACGTCGTTCATCGAGCAACGCCCCGCTCTGCTGACCGCACAGCGATCGGCGGACCGCGGTACCAGAATCCTCGAGTACTTGGCCGACGTCACTGTCAACAAGCCGCACGGAGAACGTCTTTCTCACGTGTATCCGCGAGACAAGCTGCCATCTCTCGATCTATCAGTGGCTCCGCCGCAAGGCTCGCGTGATCGGCTTCGGAAACTGGGGCCGGAGCGCTTCGCGCAGGCACTGCGTGAGCAGACCGCGCTCGCGGTAACCGACACCACCTTCCGCGATGCGCACCAATCGCTGCTCGCCACCCGCGTCCGCACCTCCGAACTTGTGGCTGTAGCACCCTACGTGGCCCGCTTGACACCTGAATTGTTATCGATCGAGGCATGGGGCGGTGCCACCTACGACGTCGCCCTGCGCTTCCTGCGCGAAGACCCGTGGGAACGGCTGGCGGCGCTGCGCGAAGCCGTACCGAACATCTGCCTGCAGATGCTGTTGCGCGGCCGCAATACCGTCGGATACACCCCGTACCCAGAGACCGTCACGCGGGCGTTCGTCCAGGAGGCCGTTGGAGTCGGCATCGACATCTTCCGAATCTTCGACGCGCTCAACAATGTCGACCGCATGCGTCCGGCGATCGAAGCCGTACTCGCGACCGGCACCGCCGTCGCCGAAGGCGCCCTCGCATACACCGGTGATATGACCGACCCGGCAGAAAAATTGTACACACTTGACTACTATCTGCGCCTAGCAGAAGAGATCGTCGAGGCCGGCGCACATGTCCTTGCGATCAAAGACATGGCCGGCCTATTGCGTGCCCCCGCTGCCGCTCAATTGGTCTCAGCACTGCGCAGCAACTTCGACCTGCCAGTGCACGTACACACCCACGACACCCCTGGCGGTCAGCTCGCCACTTATCTGGCCGCGTGGCAGGCTGGAGCCGATGCTGTCGATGGTGCGGCGGCGCCGCTGGCAGGGACCACCAGCCAACCCGCATTGTCGGCGATCATCGCCGCCACCGCCCACAGTAAGTTCGATACCGGTATCGACCTGAAGGCGGTATGTGACCTCGAACCGTACTGGGAGGCGCTCCGGAAGATGTACGTGTCGTTCGAATCCGGCATTCCAGCCCCCACCGGCCGCGGCTACACCCATGAGATTCCCGGCGGTCAACTTTCCAACCTACGTCAGCAAGCAATCGCTCTCGGAATCGGGGATCGATTCGAAGAAATCGAGGCAATGTATGCCGCTGCCGACCGGCTGCTCGGTCGATTGGTAAAAGTCACCCCTTCATCGAAAATCGTTGGAGACCTGGCACTGCACCTGGTGGGATCGAACGTCTCGGCCGCCGAGTTCGAGACCGATCCGGGTCGGTTCGACATTCCCGAGTCGGTCATCGAGTTCCTGCGCGGCGAGCTGGGCACTCCAGCCGGAGGCTGGCCTGAACCCTTCCGCACCAAGGCCCTCGCAGGTCGGAGTACCGCCAAGTCCGAAGCAGTGCTCGCCCCGGAAGACGAGAAGGGACTGTCGGGCTCGTCGAAGCAACGGCAAGCCACGCTCAACCGGCTGCTGTTTCCAGGTCCAACTGAGGATTTCGAGCAGCACCGCCAGAGATTCGGCGATACGTCGCAGCTGTCCACCTATCAGTTCTTCTACGGGTTGCGCCAGGGTGAGGAACACCGCGTATTGCTTGGTAGAGGCGTCGAATTGCTCATCGGGCTCCAGGCGATCTCCGAACCCGACGAGCGCGGCTTCCGTACCGTCATGTGCATACTCAATGGCCAGCTCCGGCCGGTGTCGGTGCTCGACCGGTCCCTCGCCAGCGAAATCCCGGCGGCAGAGAAGGCCGACAGCGAAGACCTCGGGCACATCGCAGCACCGTTTGCGGGGACGGTAACCGTTTTGGTAGCTGTGGGCAGCCAGGTGACTGTGGGAGATACGATCGCAACGATCGAAGCGATGAAGATGGAGGCCGCTATCACCACCCCCAGAAGCGGAACCGTCGCGCGCCTTGCCGTATCCGAGATCGCAGCTGTCGACGGCGGTGATCTTATCGCAGTTATCAGCGTCGATGGCCGATGAACCGGTCCTGACGCCTGCCCGACGCACTGGACGGTCCCGATGGCGTCGCAAACCTGGTTCGGCACGGCGGTTCGGTTCGCCCCGTTGTGGACCGGGCCGCGTAACGCTGTGCTTGCTCGAACGATCGTCCCGGCTCCTCAGGTATTGGCCCGGCGAGGTTGCCCGGTCTTCCGGACACCAGGAGTGAGGCGAGATACTCACCTTGGAAAGGTGTCCGGATGCCACCAGGGGTTCCGGCAGTGATCGCGCGGAAAACAACGACTGTCCTGAGCAGCCTGGAGCATCCTAGGCCGATGTGTGGGCTTCACTGTTCGGCCGCCGCGGGTTGATCGGGGCAGGCACCCCCAAGCGTTGCTCGATGGCGCTTGCCGCGATCAGGCACAGGTCTTCCCGATACATCCGGCCGATGACCTGAACGCCCTGAGGTAGCCCGCCGATCACACCAGCCGGAACAGCTACTGCTGGAACTCCTACCAGGGTCGTGGCCGTGCACAAGCGCAACGGGCTCATCATTCGCTGCTGCTCGTCCGCGTCGACCGGAACCGATGGTGGTGGCGGCAATTCGGTGTAAACCGGTCCGAGCAGTAGCGGATACCGATCCAGGAACTGCGTCCACACGCGCTGCACACCCAGCCTCGCGGCGGTCAGTTGAATGTAGCCGGACAGGTCTGATGGTGGTTGCCGACGCATCATCAGCTCCATGTGCAGGCGACTGGTTTTACTCAGCAGCGGCTGCAGTGTGGACCAGACCAAAGAGAATTCGGTGCTGATCAATCCGGAATAGACCGCCAGCGCTTCGGCCAGCGCGGGTACCTGCACTTCTTCGATCCGGTAGCCGGCATCGGCCAAGGCGTCTGCCGCATCGGCCAATCCGGCGCGCACGTCGGCATGCATTCGGTCACCATCGAGATCTGTCACCAGCCCGACCGTGACGGGGTCGCTCAGCGGCGGACCGTCCGGTGGTGCGGGAACGGCCCGGGGATCGTGCGCGTCGGCACCGGCGAGTACGTCGAAGGCCAGCCGTAGATCCGAAACCGACCGAGCGAGTGGACCGTCGACCGGGAACAGCTGTGACGCCAGTGTCGGTTCGCGACCACTGATCCGGTGGTCCGCGGCGAATCGGCCGTAGGTGGGTTTGAGTGCGGTGATCCCATTGAATGTCGCCGGATTGCGTAGCGAGCCACCAGAATCGTTGCCCAGCCCCAGCGGCGCCATGCCGGTCGCTACCGCTACACCGTCGCCACCACTCGTCCCACCCGGTGTCCGACCATCCGGATCCCATGGGTTGCGCGTATCGCCGTACAGCGTGCTCGTTGTGTGCAAACCGGCAATCGTGAGATCAGGCAGGTTGGTTCGGCCGATCGGAATCGCCCCAGCCGCGCGCAATCGGCGCACCGGCGGCGCATCGGTGGCGGCCACCAGGTTCCGCATGGCCGGCACACCCATCGTCGTGGCCGAGCCCGCGACATGGATGTTCTCCTTCACCGTGAACGGGACGCCGGCCAGCGCACCCACCGCTTCGCCCGCCGCGCGCCGCCGGTCGATGGCGCGTGCGGCATCGAGAGCGCCCTCGGCCAGCACGTTCGTTACCGCGTTCACTGCCGGGTTGACCGCATCGATCCTCGCCAGATGTGCTCTGACTACCTCGACCGCGCTGATCTCCCCCGCGGCCACGGCTGCGGCCACCTGCACGGCCGTCGCCTCGTATAAATGCTCCACAGGGCGCAATATACATAGCTGTATTCGGATACACTACTGAATATGAAGCAGCGTCTCAGCCGCGAGGAGAGCCGACAGCAGACCCGGGACCGGCTGCTCGACGCCGCCGCGGAGTTGTTCGCCGAACGGGGTGTCAACGGCACCTCGGTAGAGCAGATAGCCGAACGCGCCGGATACTCCCGAGGAGCCTTCTACGGCAACTTCGCGGACAAGCATGAACTCACACTCGAACTCCTCACCCGACGAACACAGCACGAGCTCGACGAAGTCGCCCGACTCGACCACACCAACCGGGAACCGTTGCGCGAGTTCAATCGCGCCCGTGCCCGCCACCTCGACGAATGGCTGGCACTGCGGCTCGAACTCGTACTCCACATCCTGCGCAACCCCCAACTACGATCACGTCTGGCCGAACGCGAACTCACCGCCCGCAACGCCATCGCCACCGGAATCACCCACGAATTACCGCATCCTCCCGCCGATCCCGCTTTCCTCGCGCTCATAGTGCACGCCCTTGAAGACGGCCTCCTGGTTCAGAAGCTACTGACCCCCGACGGGATCCTCGACGATATCGTCGTCGACGCCTACGATTTGTTGATCGCCGCATGGGCGGCATTGGCCGAGCAGGACTGCAGGCCAGCGCAATAACCCAGCGTTGAGCGGGATCGCGGTTCAGGCCGAAGACGATCGCCCAGGACTTCCCCGCCAAGCAACCCAGCGCAGTTCTCACGGATGTCAGCGAAGCCACTGTTCTGCCGCATGCCGCCGTGGGCGTGATGGGTCAGTAACGAACGTTTCCGACCCTCACCCACAGCGACCGGCGAAACCGCAGGTCAGCTGAACTTTACCCTTGGACGACGCACGACGCTCATATCTTCACTGCTGCCGCGGTCGAGGCCTCTTCTCGGTCGTTCCGAGTCGCAGCTTGGCCGCTTCAGCCCGAATCCCATTGACCCGGTCGTCGGGAACGAGTTTGATGATGTCGCCGCGCGACGTGATCGCCAATTTACGGAAAATTGCCGCCATCTGAGCATCGATGGTTTTGCCAGAGCTTCCCCGGCGGGTAGCTATCGCGGAGTTCGTCCAGCCTGCCGCCGCCAATGCCGCTACATCCTGCTCGGCGGCCGACAGCTCATGCCAGTGCGAGGGGGTATCCCGCCGGGCGGGATGGTGCATCGGAAGCCTGTCCACGGACAGTATTCCCAGTGCCAACTGCTGCACCTCGCTCAGTTCCGGGCGCAGGAGGGATCCTTGTCGCTGCCCGGCGGCAAATAGATCATGGCCGAGCACGCTACGGGCAACGTCCATCGCCTTGCTCGTTTCATCCGCGTAGGAGCCAAGATCGCCCCTATCGAAACCCAACGTCGCTCGCAAAGTCGCGGCCCCGCCGGCGAGTTGAGCGATTTCGGTCGCTAATGCCCGCAGCTCACTACGGTGAGCGGTCCCGGCCGCGTCCATCTCCCGCACAATTTGCGCCAACGACCACATGCGTATGTGCACTGTCCACAACTCACCCCAGTGGTCATGCGCCTGCAGATGATACAGTAGCGCGCTACGCCCGAGGTCCAGCGCCTCAGTGGGATTACCGTACTTCGTCAGGGTGATAGCTCGCGCCATCTCTGCCCACGCCTTCGCCCACCTCGCGCCGGATGCGGTAGCACGGTCGAGGTGTTTTCTGGTGATCTCCAGAGCTTGTTCCGCCGATCCCACGAATCCAGCAGACCACGCCTCGACATCTTCACTCCGGTCTTCACCCCCGTAGTCTCCCGATGCATGGAATTTTTCACCTGCTCGGAGGAATACCGTGAGCGCTCGGCAGTCGCGGCGGGATATTGCTAATTCAGCTGCCCAAAGGAATTCGACAGGAGCCGGCAGTCCGATGTCGATTTCTGGCTCCTCTCGCCACCCGTGTCGGGCTAGTGGGTCGGGAATCGAAGCGGTCACGCACTCTTCGAGTATCCGGCCGGCGTCGTCGTTCTTGCCTCGTAGTAGGTCCTGCCACCCGAGCATAGCCATGGCTTTGATTTGTAATTCGGTTGTCTGTGGTGCCGTCGACCGGGTCGCCTGTAGCGTGCGTTCGGTCCATCGGCGCATCTCGCGGAACGAACCTTTCACTATTGGCATAAAAATTAGGCTGGATGCGATCTCCAAGCCGACTGCCGGTTCACCCGAGGCCAAGCTGGTCTCGATCGCCCTGACAAGATTGTCCCATGACGCCCGGACCCAGTCCAACAAATCTTTCCCGGCTGGGCTGGATCTGTTTACCTGCGCTGCTGCAATTCTTTCGCGGTAGTATCGGCGATGGCGCTGCGCGAATATTTCACACTCGTTGCGTTGACGGGTGGAGCGTTCTTTCAGACGCCTCCCGGCGAAGACGCGAACACTCTCTAGGAGCGAGTAACGAACGGTGGTCGGCGTAATGTGGATAGTCACCAGCGACTGGTCGACTAGGCGTTCCAGGACACTTCCGACGTCCTCGGTCGGCAGGTGGGGCGAGGAGCCACTCGCCGGGATGGCATCTTCGCCGGGTGAGTCGTCCGCGCAGACGGCCTCGATGGCTTCCAAGTCGACGCCGACATCCACGATAGGATTGGATTCATCGTAGGGGTTGGTGTCGTACCCGGCAGCGAACACCGACATTCGGTCGAGAAGCACTTTCTCTTGATCCAGACAAAGGTTATAGGACCACTCGATGGCATCGCCGACCCCGCGGTGCCGCGGTTCTACCCCCACGCGGGGCCCGTGCCACCGCAGTCGTTTGTCGGTGGCATCACCACTGAGTTCCTGGATGATCATTGCCAACGGCTGCCGTGATAGCCGCGCCGCAGCTAAGCGGATATACAAAGGATGGTTGTGCATGTGACGGCAGATCAAGGCCACGTTGGCGATGTCGTCTCTGTCGATCACCGGCCTGCCGGTCAAAGCCGCCCGTTGACGGAACAAGTCCACAGCTTGCTGCCGCAGAAGGGCGGGCACCGGTTCCACGTGCTCGTCTATCCAACCGACGGCTTCACGACTGGTGGCAAGGATCGTCAATCCCGGCACGGCCTCCAACAAATCCGCGACAACTTGACCCGCGCCTTCGAGCACGTGCTCACAGTTATCCATCACGAGTATCGACGGCAGTGGCCGCCCAGAATCATCAGTCAGCGTGAGACTGTCGACCAGTGCATCCCACGCGGACCGTCCGGACAAGTCGGTGTCGACCACCGCGTGCGCAGCTTCCTCTTCGACGGCGTCCGCGTCGGATCCCTTGACCAAACGTGCTAGTCGGACCCAGTAAACCGGTGTTCGACGGGTCTTACGGAATCGGCGGACAGCCTCAGTGGCAAGTCGCGTTTTGCCGATGCCGCCAGGCCCGATCAAAGTGATCAACCGCGCCGATGACAGCAACAACTCGATAAGCCGGTCCAACTCCGTCTCCCGGCCAACGAAGCGATCCGTTGCCGCAGGTACATCCCCCGTCTGCGCCTGGCGCTGCGCTGACATACCACCAGAGCATAGTCGCGGTGTAAACCACTCGCCGTTGAATGGCACCGTCCACCTCTGTCGCTTCACCTACACAAGATCTAGACCTACAGTCCGTCGAGGCGAGAGCTGGCGGCGCGCAGGCACTGGACGCTGGGCGCGCCGGCCGAAGCGAGTGATTGCGGCTCAGGCAGCGATCGGCATCGAAGCCCCCGCCTGATCGCGACCCACTATTCCGCCCCCATTTGCCCCGTGAGAGAACTTCCGCGCGGATTGAGCCAGCCGGATACAGCTTTCCAATCCTCCGACGTCATTTGCGCATTATCCTTTGCTTTCAACACGACGCAGTGCATATGCCGGCGACGATGTAGGTCCATTTTCGAATGGAGTGTCCGGCCACACCTCGAGCAAAATATTTTCACCATTTCCTGACCACTCGACTGAGACTCGATTCCACGATCGTCGGACCGCTTCGCGCGGCGAGTAAGGTGCGCTCCAGGTTCGGCCACTTCATTGTGAACCGCTCGGCGCCGTTGCCGAACGACGGAGATTTGAAGTTCGTCACCACGAGACGCGGGCGAGCGACACCGCTTCCACATGAGGTGCGCATAAGGTGCGACAGCCTGCTCTTTCTCGGCCGATCGAACACCTCGGCGCGAGGACTTTATTTCAACGCGTGGTTCCTCATATCATTCCAGGCGTCAGCAGCGACAGCCATCCACTTCCGCTCCAACGCGACCGCTTTCAATGCCGGCCCCTTTCTTTCGACTTCATTTTCGGCATGGGCGGAAAAATCTACCAACTCCGACCAGCGTCGAAAGTCTACGATCAGACGCTCTTCAAACTTAGAGTCCATTTTCTACGCACCCGATTTCCGGATAGAATTTCGGATTCAATACTTTTCATTGCCGTCTAAAAGACGCTTCTGAATGACACTTCGTCAAACGGTGCACGCCCTCATCTGGCTTCCTCCCAGTGGTAGTTGAAGACGCCGAGCGCGCATCTCGGACACCATCTCCGCATACCCATCGCGTACCTGAGCGAGATGCAACCACGCCCGATACCGCAGTTCTACGTCCGTTGCATGTAAAGCTGTCCACCATGCGTTGGCAAAGGCCATGGCAATGTGGCTCAATACTTCACCTAGGGAGTGCGTGTGCATCCGGGCGCTTTTCATTCTCGGCACGTTTCTCACTGCCCACACGTCGATATCATTTACAACTCGATCTATCTCTGATCGCACTTCCTCGCAATCGCAGTTTCTTCGTCGCAACGCCGGATCGTTCCGGCGCGGTATCAGCTCAGCGTGCAGATCGGCGAGGTCTCGCATCCAGCCGACTACCGTGAGATCGCTCCGCAGTCGGCCTGAGAATGCCTGCAACAGTTGATCAGGCTCCAGCAATGGCACCCTCCAGCCCCGTAGTTCCTCAGGGTCCGGTTGCGCCACGCCGGGTGCATACTCGTTTCGGTACATCAGACACCTCCTCGTCCCTTTAGCTTGGTGCTGTAAGGGGGTGGCAGACATCAGGCGACCACGAGTTTTCTTCTAGCAGGATGCTCGATCTACCTACCTATGGCACAGAGGAGTCGGAGCGGTTGCCGGCGAGCGCGGCACATCACGCCGCTATGCTGCACGCAAAATGTGACCCCGTCCGGCACGAGGGCGGACGGGGTCTGTCGTCCCCCAACGAACGTCGTTGGGTTCCTCCCCACTACCTACTTGGCCGGTGCGACCGGCGGCTGGTTGACAGTGGCGAAGTACTGGATCGCGGCGCCGAGCGCCACCGGGGCGGTGACCAGGATCTGACCGGCGAGGGTGCCCAGCGCGCCGACGGCGACGATGCCGCCGAGGCAGCCGATGGCCGCCGCGGGGATGAACGGGCCGAACAGCCCGACGATGGTGGCGGCAGCGACGGTCGCGCCCGCGATGCCACCCAGGATGCAGCCGACGGCGCCGCCGCCGAGGCCGCCGACCAGGGTGCCGATCGTGGCGCCCATGGTGATGGTGCTGGTCATGCGGGTCCAGGCGGCCTGCTCACGGTCGTAGTCGTTCTTCCACGGCGCCTTGTCCTCGAACGGCAGGGCCACCGGCTTGTAGACCGCGTGCGCCAGGTCGAACTGCGGGGTCAACGTCGCGGTGTGATCGGCGACCTCGGCTGCGATCGGGAACTCGAACTCATCGACCCGGAAGGTCAGCGGCATGCCGG